>DATKAN010000027.1:5000-42110 GCA_035498035.1 Nitrospiria bacterium | reverse complement strand
TAGCAAGCCGGAGAGACCGGGGCGGCCCGCTTCTCAAACCCGTTTTCTTGTGCTAAGATGGCCGCTCGTTGATATGGAGCGAGCCTCTACGATGATGGCAAAAAAGCCGACACTGATTTTGAACCCGGTTGCCGGTCCGGTATGGAGGCGAAGGAAGTCGCGGCAGCTGATCGACCATCTGAAGACACTCTTTCCCGATCTCACCGTCCACCCGACCGGCCGCGCCGGCGACGGTGAACGTCTGGCGAGAATGTTGTCCTCCGGCGCGCACGATCTGATCCTGGCCGCCGGCGGGGACGGAACCTATCACGAGGTAATCAACGGGATGCGGGGCTCCGCCGTTCCGCTCGGAATCCTCCCGATGGGAACCGGGAACAGCCTCATTCGTGAAGTGGGACTGCCGACAAACCCGATCAAGGCCGCCACGGCGATCCGTAACGGCGTGGTCCGTCCGATTTATTTGGGACAGATCGGCCCGGCGAGCAACGCGAGCGGGAGGGGGAGGCTCCATCCGGCTTCGCCAAACCAGCGCCTTTTCATTCTCATGGTCGGCGCGGGATTCGACGCGAGCATCGTCCGGAGCGTTCCGCCCGGCCCGAAGAAACTGGGCATGTTGGCCTACATGGCGGCCGGAATCATCCAATTGTTCCGCTACGACTATTCCACCGTCACGTTCCGCGTCGATGGGCGTGAGGTGAAGGGCACGTCGGGAATCACCGCCAAGGCCCGTTGTTACGGCGGTCCCTTTGCCATCGTGCCCCATGTCCGACTGGACCGGCCGGAGCTGGTCCTCTGCCTTTTTAAAGGACGGGGTCCCCTGACCTATATGAAATACACGCTGGGCGTGATCGCGGGACTGCACCATCGGATGAAGGACGTGGAATTCCACCACGGAAGGTCGGTCGAAATCGAAAGTCCGGTCCCGCTTCAGGCCGACGGCGAGGCCGTCGGCACCGCCCCGGCCCGGTTGACGATCGTTCCCGAAACCCTCAACCTCGTTTTTCCCGGAACGCCTCCCGCCTCATATCGATCATCCTCATGATCGCGTCCGCCGGCCGATCAACCCCCCACAGTCAGGATCCCTCGATCAGCTTCAAATAAAGCGCCTCCGTCCGGTCCACCATCGTCCGGACCGAAAACTCGGCCTCCATCCATCGACGCCCTTCAAGCCCCATCTTGGACCGGCGGGCCGGGTCTCTCAACAGAGCCAGGATCGCCTCGGCCAGCGCTTGGGGATCCCTCGGCGGAACCAACTCGCCTGTCCGATCCGGAATCACCAACTCCCGATTCCCCTTCACGTCCGAACCGATCACCGGCACCCGCATCGCCAGCGCCTCGCGCAGCGAACCCGGGAGCCCCTCCGCCACCGTGGTGCAGTTGACGCAGACGGCCATGGTCGCGTAGAAGGCCTCCACATCTTTTCTGAAACCGGTGAAGGTGACATTCTTGGAAATTCCCAGGCGGTCGATCCGTCGGGCCAGGCCGTCGTAGTCTTCCGGGCTTTTCCTTCCGATGCAAAAGAAATGAACGTCCGGCATCCGCTTTAATACAAGCGGCGCCGCTTCCAGGAGCACTTCGTATCCTTTATAGGGACGAAGATCGGCCACTTGCCCGACCACCGGCGCATCCGGCGAAAGACCGAATTCCCTCCGGATGTCCGCCCCCGAAACGTCCGGATGAAATCGTTCGAGATCCACGGCACTGTAGATCGTGACCACTTTTTTCGGAGAAATCCCCGAGTCGATCAGACCTTCCGCGACCCCTTTCGAGACCGCGATGAGTGCGGCCACGGCCCAATCCCATTTCCATTTCAAAAAGAGATGCCGCCGAAGCGGGAACGAAACCCGTCGCGTCGCCACCACGGGCGGCCCGGACCCTATCGCGGCCAGTACCGCAAGGGTATGGGGCAGCGGTTTGTGCGTGTTGATGATCTCGATCCGCAGCTCTTTGATCCATCGCCTTAGCCCCCGGACGGCTTTTAAGTCCCACTGGCCGCGCATCCGCAGCGGGATGGTCCTCAGGCCGGCCGCCCGGGCCTTTTCCATCAGATGGCTGTCGGCCTCGCAAACGACGGTCACCTCGTGGCCCCGCTCGGCCAGCCCCCGGCTCAGGAGATAGACCTGATGGTGGCTTCCGCTCCAGCCGGTACCGGAATTGATCTGTAGGATTCGCAAGGTTTTCATGACGGCTTTGAGACGATTCGGCGGTTCGGGCGCCTTACATTTCGGAACGTTCCGAGGCCACGGACCGCAACGATTTCCGGCCCTCTCCGGGCAGGCGGAAGATATAATAATCCCGCAGGCGAACGATATGGAAGGGGTCGTCCCCGGGACGGTTCGCGGGACGGCGTACCAATCGTCCCCAGAAATTGGCCTCGTATCCCGTCTCTTTCGAAAGTTGCACGGCCCGTTCGCATCCGTTCCACCAGGGGTAGCAAAAATGCCGGACCCGGTGCCCGGGCAGTTTTTCCTCGATCCGGCGCTTTGATCCTTGGAGTTCCTCGATCATGGCCCGATCGGTCTCGGCCGAATCCGCAAAGCGCCCGAGGTCGATGTTTGAATTCCGGTAATCCTGGACGATCTTTAAAAGCGTTTGGGTGGAGCCCTTCTTTGAAAAAAATTCCGATTCGCCCCGTTCGGCCACAAATTGAACGCACATCTCCCGAAGTTTCTCATCGTCAAAATACCGGTGACGCCCGGAAAAAATCGATTGGCTCTCGTAAATCGGCATCCCGATCCGTCCCTGTCGATCCCAGCGATCCTGCCCGCTTTCGCGATACACGGGGAAGTTCAGCTTCGGATGATTCCCGCTTCTTTTTGGACGATGGAAATCCACAATCTTGGGGGATATGAACACCCGAGGATGATTCAGGCTGTGTGACTGGATATCCACGACGCCGCTCAGCTGCATTTCCCGGAGTTCCGCCCACGTGCAAAATCGGCGCCGATCGGATTTCACAGACCCGGCCGTTTCATCGCCGATCAGGGCCGGGGCGATAAAGGCGACGGCTTTAAACCCGTATTGTTTGAGCAAGGGGTAGGCCACCGTTTTAAGGCTCCCCCACCCGTCGTCAAACGAGAGCACCACCGAGCGGTCCGGAACCGGCGCCTCACGGTTGAGAACGGCCAGCAATTCATCGGCCGTCAGGGTCCGGTATCCGTTCCTGTGGAGATACCGGAGGCGGGATTCGAAGGGTTCCGGTTCGACCGAGTGAAACGTGAAGACCGGAACCTGACCCTTGAGCGTACGGATCCATCCATCGAATACAAAGCGGGGATATCCCCAATGCAGGACCGCCGTCAGGGCCGGGGTCTGGTTCTTAAAGGCTCGCCACATCTTCCGAAGGGATGCGTCGGTCGTCAGCTCGCTCATGTTCCTCACAATATCAGAACGTTCGGACCGGGTCAAGGAACGAATCCCTTCCCGAGGGGACGTAAATTCCGAATGAGGAATCTCCTTTACCCCCGATTGAAATTCCTCCTCCCCCATCATCTCGATCCGGCTTGGATAACCCTTCCATCGGATTTCCTCCGGCATCCCCGGCTCGCGGCGGTCCGTACCGCCGCTTCTCGTAGGGGGCAAGGTCCTTGTCATCGACCTCGGCCAGAAACATCTCCTTGTCGCTTCCCGATCACCGTTCGATAAAACTCCACGGTTCGTTCCAAGCGCGCCGCCTCGGTAAATTCGGCCTCGATCCGCTTGCGGGCCGCCTCACCCATCGCCTGCATTCTCGGACGATCGGACAACAGTGCGGCCAGACAGTCCGCGAGCCTTTCCGGATCCCCGTCCGCCACCAGATACCCCGTCACCCCTTCCACAATCGTCTCCGGCAAGGCCCCCACCGGGAAACCGACGACCGGCCGTCCGACCGCCATCGCCTCGAGCGCCGCGCGGCAGGAACCGTCGTTCCCCACGGCCAAAAGGACCGCGACATCCATGGCGGCATAGATCTGGGGCAGGTCTCGGTCGCGATAGCCGGTGAAGATCACGCAGCGTTCGAGGCCCTTATCCCGGACGCTTCGTTCAAGCGCCGGCTGATGCTCCCCCCGCCCCACCAGGAGCAGACGGATCGTCGGAAAATGCTTTTGAAGCCGGGCCAAGGCTTCGATCAGGATCTCATGCCGCCGGTGCGCCTGGAACCGGGCCACCATGCCCACGACCGGGGTCGTCATCTTGATTCCAAATTCCGCGCGGCCCAGGCGCGCCTCCACGTCGGAATGAAACCGTGCCGTGTCCACGGCGCCGTGAATGACCGCGACCGGCTTCGGATCGATCCGATAATCCCGCATCAGTTGTCCCCGATCTTTCTCGCACAGCGTTACGAAACCGTCGGTCAGGGATTCGTAGAGCCAGGACCGGAAGGGCCGGCGTTTGATCGTCCGGGCGTTATGGATCGTCCGTAGGACGCGAGCCGTCCCTCCGGCCCAACGGGCCGCCAGGGCTCCGATCCAGTGATCCGCCGAAAGGTGAAGATGAAGGATGTCCGGTCGTTCCCGTTTTATAATCCCTTTTAAGCGATGGATGTCCAAGGCGTTCAGAATGGGATGTTTTCGCGCCAGCCATAAGTCGCCTTCCGGGGTCACACCCCGTTGAAGCGCCGGATCGGCCAGCAACCTTCGTGAATTGGGGGTGCAATAAAGACGGACATCGTGCCCCTGGTTTTTCAAATCGCGGCAGAGCGTAACCACCCCCTCGGCCGCTCCGGTCCATTTGTAGCTGGCCAAGAGATGGATGATTTTAAGCTTCGCCATTCTGAAATGTTCCTCGTCTTGCACGCCGAAACCGCCACAGAAACCGCAGGGCGTAAACCTCCCCGTGGATGTTTTCCCGCCGGATGGCGTAAAGCCCCTGCTCGGGGTAATGGGTGGTGAACCCGGTCTCGTACCCCGCCTTCCGGACAAGCCCGGCATGTTCGGGCGCGAAGGCTCCGTAGGGATAGGCAAAGGTGCCGATGGGCATTGAAAGCGTTTCTTCAAGCCGCCGCTTGGATTCCCTGATTTCCCGGTCGGCCTCCTCCCGCGATAAAGTGGGAAGGCGGGAATGGGTCATGGAATGGGCGCCGATGGACCAGCCCGCCTGCGCCAGTTCGCGGATCTCCCCGATCGTCAGCAACTCGTCATCGGGATGATCCGGGTTGCGATCCCATACGGCCCGGCCGCCAAGTTGCCCGGAGACGATGAAGACCGTGGCGGTCATTCCCAGAGAACGCAACACCGGAAACGCCTCCCGGTAACAACTCCGGGATCCGTCATCAAACGTGATCAGGATGGATTTCGAATCGGCCTCCTTCTCTCCCCGGTAATGGGCCGCCAGCGCCCCGGGCGTGATGCACCGCCAGCCCCGCCGGGAGAGATAATTCATCTGCCAGGAGAATCGATCCGGAGAGACCCAGGATCGCGGATTGCGGACCCCCCTCGGGGCCACGCCGATCTTGTGATAGAGTAGAACCGGTATGCGTCGGACGAGGCGGGACTTCACGTCGTCCTCCCGGACGGGATCAATTCCGAGTAGACTTCCAGCGTCCGCTCGGCCACGGAGTCCCAACTGTAGCGCTCCGCCGTCACCCGGGCCGCGCGACCGATCCGCGCGCGCCGCTCCCCGTCCATTAATCCGCCCAGGGCCGCGGCCATGCCGTCCAGGTCCTCGGTATGCTTCAGGATGAGACCGTCCCGACCGTGCGTGATCAGCTCGCTCACCCCGCACTGGGCCGTGACGATGACGGGCAGTCCGGAGGCCATCGCCTCCAAGGGCACGTTTCCGAACGTGTCATAATAGGACGGAAAAATCAACGCATCCATCCCGCTGTGCAATTCCTCGATCCGGTCCGTGAACGGCAAAAAAATCAACCGTTCTTCGATCCCCTGGTCCCGGGCGCGGTCCCGGAATAGTCCCGGCCTGTCGCCGCCGGCCACGACGAGCTTCAGGCCGTTCAAAGGACGCTGCTTCACCATCGAAAGGACGTTCAACAGTCCGCGGTTGACATAATTGCCAGAGGCGATGAACAGGACCGCAAAATCTTCCTTCGAAAGGCCGAGGGCGGTCCGGACCCGGTCGCGGTGAACGGCCCCGAGGTTCGGGTGGAAACGGGCCGCGTCGACCCCGTTGGGGATGGTCACGATCCTCCCGGATGCGATTCCGTAGTAACGCTGAAGGTCCTTCTTGACCATCCCGGATAGGGCAATGATTCGTTTGAGCCTTGGATTCGACAATTGGCGGGACTCCATCCAAAGATGAGGGTCCCACCGAGAGAGGGAAAGACCCCGGGCCACCCGGTTGGCCTTGCGGCAGATGCGGACGGTTACCACATCCTGTTCGATGGTGTTCCCATGCCCGTGGACGATATCGAAGGGTTCGGCATGAATCCTGCGACGGCATCCCCAATCGAAGGTCAAGGTCCGGGCCCATGATCCCAGGGGCAGCGTCGGAACATGCCGCAGAACGGGCCTCGGGGGATACGAATCCGGCCTCCGGTTGCAAAAAATATGGACCTCGTGACCGCGGGCCGTCAGTCGAACCGCCACCTCATGGACCGAACGGCTCGATCCGTTCCGGAAGTTAAAATGCTTGGTGAGCATGGCGATCTTCATCAGCCCCCGACCGGACGCCTATTCACGAAATAGACATGGCCCCGGTATTCCAGTACCTCCCGGAAACCCCGATCCGGAAGAAATTTCCGGACGCGTTCGAGGATCTCCGGGCCGTGGTATTCCATCACGATTCTTCGGGTCATGCCGAGCGCCCGCTCCCCTCCCGCCAGCACGGCTTCCTCGTGGCCCTCCACGTCGATCTTCATCAAGTCGATTCGTGTGACGGAATGCTTCTCGACCATGCCGTCCAGCGTGACCATCTCCACCTCCACCCGCGAGTTACCCGTCTCCGCGGGCGACTCCTCCACGCTACCCAGGCCCGTTCGTTCGGCACGTCGCAACCAAACCCGGCCCTGTTTTGAACCCACCGCGTAAGGCAACAGATGAACATTCTTCGCGCGATTGGCCCCGACATTTTCCACCAACTTCGAATAGGCTTCGGGGTTCGGTTCAAAGGCGTAGATCGTTCCCCCGGCCAGCGACGCCGCTGCCTGAAGCGTGTAAAATCCGATGTTGGCGCCGACGTCGAATACCACCGCGTATCCCGTCGGGCGAAAGTCCGGAAGCCGTTGATAGACCCGGCTCACAAAGATCTCCTTGTAGGTGATCAACTCCCCGAGGTTCGGAGCAAAATGAATTTCGAGACCCTTGAGCCGGATTGTCCATTCGGATGCCGGAGGGGTTTGAAGGCCGCCTTTTCGCAGGACATGGATCAGGGAATAGCCGACCAGCTTGGCCTTATTCCGGATTCCGTCGGCATGCCAGAAGTACACCAGGGCATTCCGAACCCATCTCCGGGGTCGGAGCAGACGACGGATGTATTTGACGGCCCGATCGGAACTCATATGCGCGGCCCCCTTACGGCCGAAGGGACCGCTTCCGACCGGTCGCGGCCCCCGCCCCGGGCGCCGGCCCAGCGGCCGATATTCTTTTGAAGGCGAGAGGCCACTCCGTGGCCGAGGAACTTAAGATAGCCGCCCATCGACCGGGCGATGACGACGCGAAAGAAGCTTCGCTCTTTCACCTTCCACTTCATCTTATAAGCGGCGCGACCCCGCATGAAATCGAATTGACGAAGACCGCGACCGATTCCATCCTCGATGCATTTGGCCATCAGAACCATGCCGACGCTGAATTTGGCCCAGGCCGGATCGAAGCCGGAATGATAGTAGAAAAGCGTTCCGCCGTATTCAAACGAAAGCAGGCCGGCGATCATCCGGCCGTCCTTCTCCAGCGTACTGAGATTGAGCCACCCCTGCGCGGCGAAGCGCTGTGCGATGCTTTTGTGGAAGCCCCGCGAGACCGTCTCGTCCGCGGCCAGGACCCGTCCGCGCATCGTCAGCCGACGGATCATCAGATCGAAGAAATCGTCCATTTTTCGATCCAGGTCCTCTCCCGGTTTATCGTAGCGATGGAACACAACGCCGTGTTGCTTTTCCAAGGTGCGGCTCCTGCGGCCGATGTTATACCGCTCGTTGCTCCCCAGGCCGGAAAGATACTCCTCCCACCGCGACGGAAGTTCGGCGATGTAGCAATGCCCCCGCTCTTTCACCTGGAAATACGATCCGGTCGAGCGGCCCCGGTCCCGAAGGGTCGCCAAGCGGTCGGGCGGGACCTGTTCCAGCCAAACCAGGTCGGCGTCGCCCGAGGCGAGAACGGAAAGAACCAGATCGCCGTACCCCTTTTCGCCGGCTTCGGGTCCGACGAGAAAATCCAGATAATCGGATTGTCCCGCCCCGATCTGCCGTAGCGTCGACATCCCCCACGGGCCGTCGCAGCGGTAGAGCGGAGCGAGTCCCGAAAGGCGCCCGCCCCGTCGGAATGCAACGACGTGGAGTTTTCCGGAGCCGAAGAAGTCCCACCAGCTCGACGCCCATTCCCAGCTCATGAACGGCGTGGGATGGACCGCGGCGCGGTGCAGATCGATCCATCCGGGTGCCAGATCCCGGAACGGTTTATCCTCTTCGATCAACTCAAACTCAACCAATCTCTCCCCTTCCGAAATATTCAGGATTTGTTGGAACCGTCGGATTCGCAAATCCCCCCAGCGAGCACGGCGAGCGTGAGGGGGAGGCTCCATTCCACCTTAGGTGGATGGAGGGGGCGACGCAAGCCCCTATAACAGATACGCATCGGCCCAGATCTGAAAACACAGGATGTACCACAAGCGGTCATGGCGGATGCGTCCCGCCTTCCACCGATCTAAAAGCCCTCGGACGAGTCCGGTGTCGATCAGATCGGTTCCCCTCAGCCGTTCCTCGGACAGGTAATGATCGAACAAGGCCTCGAGCTTCCCGCGGTATTCCGGATCATCCAGCGGGATGCTGAAACCGTGTTTGGGCCGCCGCAGAAGCGGCTCGGGGATATAGCGGTACAGGATCTTTTTCAGGAGATATTTCGCCACACCGTTCCGAAATTTGTACTCGACCGGCATCTGGGTCACGTACTCGACCAAGCGATGGTCAAGAAAAGGCTCCCGGCCTTCCAACGCGACGCCCATCGTGGCCCGGTCCACTTTGACCAAAATATCGTCCGGCAAATAGCCGATGAAATCACAGTACATCAACCCGCTCGGAACGTCCCAGCCGTCCCGGAAATCCACCTCCCGGAGGAGGGCGAGCGCCCGGCGAAGACGGGAAGGATAAAAGGCGGTTACCCGCTCGGCTTGGAATTTCTTTTCGAACGGCCCCAGTACGATCCGTTTCGAGCGGACGCCGGATAGCCAGCGGATCAGGGGATGCGTCCAGGCCGGAAAGGCCTGACGATAGAAACGGTAGCCCTGAAAGAGTTCGTCCCCGCCGTCGGCCGACAAGGCCACCTTCACGTGGCGTCGGGCCACGGTCGCGACCAGAGACGTCGGCAGGGCCGAGCTGTCCCCGAAGGGTTCGTCATAGAGAAGGGGCACCTTTTCCAGGATCCCGGCCACTTCCTTCGGCTCGAAATAATGCTCGACATGGTCGGTTCCGAGATGAGCGGCGATTTTTCCGGCCCACGGGGCCTCGTCATAGCTCTTTTTTCCGTAAAAGCCTATCGTAAAGGTCTTGAGTCGCTGTCCCGACTGGGCCTGAAGCAGGGCCGCCACGGCCGAGCTGTCGATTCCACCGCTCAGGAATATACCGACCGGTACATCCGAAACCAGGCGAAGTTTGAAGGATTCGATCAGCTCCTTCTCCAGCTCATCCTCGATCTCTTTCTCCGTTTTCCGATTCCAGCGGCGACGCCCCTCCTCCGAAAATCCCCGGACATAGCTCTCCCGGACGTTCCAGTAGGCCGTTTCCCGAATCGCGCCGGTCCGGTCCGCCGTCAGGAAATGGCCGGGCCGGACCTTCCGGACATTCCGGAAAATCGCGTGCGGCGCCGGGATATAACCGTACTGGAAATAGAGTTGGGCGGCGCGACGGTCGAGGTCTTTCGAGAAACCGGGATGTTTGTGAAACGCCTTCAGCTCGGACCCAAAAATCAGGAGGCCGTCCTTATAATACCAGTACAGCGGTTTGACGCCGACCCGGTCGCGGCACAGGAGCAACGACTCCGTCCGGCCGTCCCAGAGCGCAAAGGCCCACATGCCCCTGAACCGCTGAAGACAATCCGTCCCCCAGCGATCATAGGCTTTGAGAATCACCTCGGTGTCGGAGCCGGAATCGAAGACGTATCCCGCCCGCTCGAGGTCCGCCCGAATCTCGGAATAGTTGTACACCTCGCCGTTATAGACGAGAACCGTCTCGCGGAAGCGCATGGGCTGGTGGCCCGAGGCCGAAAGATCGATGATGGACAAGCGGCGGTGCCCGAACGCCAACCCTCGATCCGGATCGGTCCAGTGACCGGCATCATCGGGTCCGCCGTGAGTCAAGGTATCCCTCATGCGGATGACGGTCTCGGCCATTTCGTATTGACCTTTATAATGATGATCCCAATATCCGGCCATCCGGCACATCGAAATTTCCTTCTAGCCTTTGATCCCCTTCGAATCCAGGACCTTTCGGTAGACCGCCTCCGTCGCCGCGACCATCGCTTCGGCCGAAAACGTTTGAAGCATCCGGGTCCGGCCGGCCCGACCGAGCCGCTTTCGCTCTTCCGGCCGGTTGATCAGCATGATCAAGGCCTCCGCCAGCGCCGCCGGATCGCGCGGGGGCACGAGACGTCCGTTCAGGCCGTCCTCGACCATTTCCGGGATCCCGCCCACCCGAGTCGCGACGACCGGCCGGGCCATCGCCATCGCGTCCAACAGAGACGTGCCCAGTCCTTCCAGATGGGAGGATAATACGACGATATCCATCGCCGCCAACAGCCTCGGCACATCGTTACGAAAACCGGTTAACACGACGTGCCTTTCCAGCCCGAGGTCCTTGATCTGAAGTTCGATCGCCGGGCGAAGTTCCCCCTCACCGACCAGGAGGAAGCGCACGTCGGGCACCGCGGCGGCGACGCGGACGGCGGCCTCGATCAAATAACGGTGACCCTTGTGATCCGCGAAATGGGCCACGCATCCGATCACGGGAGACCCCTCCGGGATTCCGAGTTCCCGGCGGGCCTCCCCGGGCGGATAGTCGGGATCGAACGGCCGAGGGTCGATTCCGCTGCGGACCACCTCGATGCGGTTCGGATCCAGGCCGTCGGCCAACAGGACGTTTCGGACGCCTTCCGAAATCGCCAGGATTCGATCCACCCCCCATTGGTATTTCATTTTCCGGAGGGGATTGGACCGCACCGAGAAATCCACCCGCCGGGAGATAATGCGGGCCGGTACCCCGGCCAGGCGCGCGGCCCACCCCCCCAAGGTACAGGCGTGCGAGGTATGCATGTGGATCACCTGGATCCTCTCCCGTTTCAATATTTCCGAAAGCGTCCAAACGGCCGGCAGACTCCATTCGGAAGGCATCGCGACCGCCTCGGTCCTTAATCCCTTCCCGGCCGCCCGTGAAAGCAGCGGGCTGTCGGGCTGACCCGCCACGATGCAGTAATGGCCCCGCTGCGCCAGCCCCAGGGCCAAATGGAGAAGCTGGGCTTCCCCGCCCCGCCAGGTGCGCTCGGTATCAAGATGAAGGATGCGTAATGTCATTAATTTTGGAGGGGCGCCGCCGGCCGAGCCCGGTTTGGGTCGGGCAAGCCCTGCCCCTACGGTTCCAATCGTTTCTTTGCCGCTTCGAGAACGGCCTCGACCGGGATCGCGCTCATCCAATGATCCCCGATCTCCTTCTTCTCCCAGTGAGTGGCGGGGGGGATCGGCGATCGGACGACCGCATGGTCCCTGCCGTAGGGCCCGTTGCGATCCGGATCCGACGGCCCGAACAGGGAGACGGTCGGAACCCCCAGGGCCGCGGCGATGTGAAGCGGTCCCGTGTCCCCGGTGACGAGCAACCGGCAACGCTTGATCAGGGCCGTCAGCTGTTTTAAATCCGTCTCCGGGGCGATCACGGCCTTCTCGCCCATCGAGCGGGCGATGCGTTCGGCCAAGGGCCGCTCGTCCGGCCCCCACAAAATCAGAATTCGAATCCCGTGCTCCTTTACCAAGCGGTCCGCGACCCGTGCGTAGCGCTCCGGCATCCATCGTTTGCTGGGCCAGCTGGCTCCGGGATTGATCGCGACGACCCCATCGTGTTCGACTCCGGGTCGATCGAACCCCTCCGCCGTCCAGAACCGCCCGATCCGGTCTTCATCCTGCGGGCCCCATCCCAACGGAAACCGGACCACCCATTGGGTCTCCTGAATACCGAGGGGTTCGAGCAGGCAGAGATATTTCTCAACCGCATGCCGATGCCGTGGATCGGGCTGGACCCGGCGATTCGTGAAGAGAAAATTACCCTCCCGGAATTTTTGGAATCCGATCCGGAGGGCCGCCCCGCTGCCGTAGGCGATCACGCCGCTTTTGAACAAATTGTGGGGATCGAGTGCCGTATCAAATTTTTTTTCCCGGAGCGATCGAAGCCACCGCCTGAAATAGACAAGACCCGACACCCCGCGAAGCTTTTTCCGTTCCAACGGAATCAACTCGCTCAAAGCCGGATTCCCCTTCAGAACCGGTGCGGCGGCCCCCTCCACGGCCCATCCGATATGGGCCTTAGGGAAACTATTCCGCAACGTCTCAAGCACCGGAAGGGTATGAATCACATCGCCGACCGCGCCTAATTTAATGATAAGGATTCTTTCCATCGCCGTGGGGGCGGACCCCCGTGTCCGCCCTCATATCCCCGAAAGAACTGGGCAGGCAAAGAGGGCTGCCCCTACAATTCCGGTGACGCTTTCTGCATCATTTTCTCCGCCGCCTTCAACACTTCTTCGGGCGTGATTTTCCTCATGCAGTTGAAATGGCCCCGCGGGCATTCCGAATACCCGTGTCTACCGCATGGACGGCAATCGAGCGAGCGTTCCACCACCTCGGCCCGATCCGTGAACGGCCCGTAGCCGAGACTCAAGGTCGTCGAACCGAATATGGCGACGACCGGAAGATCCTGGGCCACGCCGACATGCATCGCGCCGTTGTCGTTCGTGACCAAGAGTTCGCAACGTTTGAGGACGGCCGCGAGCTGCCGCAGCGTCGTTCGTCCGGAAAGGTCGATCGGGTGCTCCCGGCACCGCTTCATGATCTCATCGACCACCACCCGGTCCTCACGGGAGCCCAGGAGCACCACCTTCCGTTTGTACGTGACGGCCAGGCCGTCGACCACGGCCGCGAAACCTTCCGGGATCCAGCGCTTCGTCGCCCAGACGGAACCGGGAGCGATTCCGATCACGGAATCGTCCGGACCGATGCCCTGCTCGGCCAGAAAGCGACGCGCCCATTCCCGGTCCTCCGTGTCCGACGCAACCCAAAGTCTCTCGTTTGGGAGGGCCCGGTCCGCGGAGCGCTCGGGGAAGAGAGGCCCCAACAGCTGCAGGTTTCGGCGAACTTCATGACGGGATGAATCCCGCCAGACGCGTCGCGAATAGAGCCAACAACCCGGCGACTGATAAAACCCGATCCGCATCGGTATGCCGGCCGCGAAGGCCAGAAGCGCCGACCGGAAGGACCGATGCGGCAGCAGACAGCCATCGAAGCGTTTTTCCGCCAGCCGCCGCACGATGGATCGAAAGCCGCGAAGGCCGCGCTCCCCGCCTTTCTTGTCGTAGACCAGGACCTCGTCCAATCCGGGATGACCGGCGAGGATATCCCGGGTCCCGGGGATAACGAGAACGGCGAGATAGGCCTTGGGGAACCGATCACGGAGGGCCTGGAGGAGCGGCGTGGTCAGCACCACGTCGCCGAGAAAAGCGGTCTGGATCACAAGGATTTTTTTTGGTTCATTTCCCATAACTTGGCATATTTGGTGAAAACGCTGAAGGCCGCCAGCAGGCAGAGCACCAGACCGTGCAGGCCGTCCAGGAACCCACGCTGAAAAATATACATCCGCAGAAACCGGAAGGCCGGATGCAGCAGGAGATGATACCATCGAGCCCGCTTTCCGCGCTTCTGCAGCTCCAACGCCCCCCATTCCGTGTAACGATGGAATTTCCCGAAGTATTGCTTGAAATCCCGGTAGGTATAATGAATCAGCGGCGATTTCAGATCCCCCGTCTTCCCCTGGATCACGACATCCGCGTGGACCTCCTTCTCCTCGTATCGGCCCTTGTGACGGTTGAAGAGCCGAAGGACCCGGTCGTTCTGCCAGCCGCAATACCGGATCGGTTTACCCCAGAAATAGGTCTGGCGCCGGATCCGATATCCGTCGTCTGGGGGCCCGCCCTCGGCGCCCAGCACCCGCCGGATCTCGTCCCGAAGGGCGTCGGTCACCCGTTCATCGGCGTCCACGATCAGAACCCAGTCATGCCGGGCCTGCGGAATCGTCCAGTTTTTCTGCGCGGCGGAATTGACGTACTCGTGTTGGAGAATCCGGTCGGTGTAACGACGGGCGATGGAAAGCGTGCCGTCGCGACTGAAGGAATCCACCACGAGGATCTCATCCACCCAGATCAAACCCCGAAGACAGTCCTCCAGGTTTTGTTCTTCATTGTAAACGGGAACGATCGCGGTCAGCTTTAGCATAGCAATATCGGGGGGGCCGCGTGCGCTCCGTCGCTCATGTCAGGGCCAGTATCTTGACGATGAGGATCGCCACGCCTCCGGCGATGCCCGCCCAGGCCTGGTACTCCCGGTGTTTCCACACCAAGGCCCAATCAAACCCGCCGGCCTCATAGGGCGAGCGGGTCCAGCGCGGAAGAAATCTTGGCACCGTCCGGACGTATTCCTCAAAGCGGGCTCCGAAGACCCGGGCCAGGTAGTCTTCCTCGGATCGGATCACCCCCCAATAAACCAGGCCGAAGGCCGAGAGGAAAATGACCAGGACCCAAACGCTGTTTCCCATCACCACGAATCCCACCCCGATCCCGAAACTGCCCAAATAGAGCGGGTTTCGGGTGTGGGCGTAGGGACCGTCGGTGGCCAGCGCCTTGTTCTTGCGGATATAACCGGACGACCAGGTCCGAATCGCTTCCCCCACCAGCACAAACGGCAGGCCGGCCAATAAAGAGCCGACGGTCGGCCTGGAAAGATAAATCAGGACAGCCCCGATGACACCGCTGAGAACGATCCGGTGTTGCCGGACGATCTCGAAAAAATTGAAGAACCCCTCCCTCGAAGGGGGAGGATTCTTCGACCCGAGATGAAATGAACCTGTCATTCCTACTCTGCCCGCTAACCCCGCCCTAAGGGGCGAGGATGGCGCTCGCAATGGGTGTTCACGACCTCCCCAGCCCCTCAATTTTTACCGCTTCTTCGATCAACATCACCGGAATATCTTCCTTGATCGGGTACATCAGCCGGCAGGCGTCGCAGATCAATCCATCGCCCCGGGCATTGAGTCGGATATCCCCCTTGCACTTGGGGCAGGCCAGGATTTCAAGAAGTTCTTTGTCGATCGCCATGGTCTTCCTCCCGTTCATTGGCCGCGCCTCGGAGATCGCTTCACCTGTTCGATGATTTCGCGGGTGGATCGCACCTTCGGTCCGCCGACGATGGCCACGCGCCCCCCGTAGGATCTCACAAAGGCCCGCTCCGGAACCGTGTCGGTCGTGTAATCGCCGCCCTTGGCGTGAACATCCGGACGGAGCGCGCCCAAAAGCCGCAGCGCGTCGAGTTCATGGAATATAACAACATGGTCCGTGCATTCGAAACCCGCGATCAACTCGGCGCGCGCCGCCTCCGGCATCAGCGGCCGGCCCCTTCCCTTGAGGCGGCGGACCGACCGGTCCCCGTTGATCCCCACGATCAGCACGTCCCCCAACGCCTTGGCCCCTTTCAAATAACGAGCGTGACCCACATGGAGAAGATCGAAGCATCCGTTCGCGAAGACGATTTTTTTTCCCTGTCGCCTCAGCTTTCGGACCACCGGCGTCAATCCCCGCAGGGTTTTTAATTTACGGTCGGGCTTCATCGCCTCACAGCGGCTTCTTTAGAGCCGCTTCCAGCTCTCCCCAACCGACCGTCGCCGTCCCTCGTTTCATCACGACGATTCCCCCGCCGATGTTGGCCAATTGGGCCGCCTCCAGGAGCGTGGCTCCGCAGGCCAGGGCGAGGGTGAAGATCGCAATCACGGTGTCCCCCGCGCCCGTCACATCCGCAATCTCGTCCGAACCGTAGATCGGAATTAATTCGGCCTTCCCGCCACGCTCGATCAACGCCATTCCCTTGCTGCCCCGGGTAATCAATACCGCCCGGCTTTGGACCCGCTCCAGGATCTGCTCTCCGGCCGCCCGCACCCCCGCTTCCTCCTCGCCCAATCGAATCCCGAGCGCCTCCTCCACCTCCGGCTCGTTGGGGGTCACCGCGCTCACCCCCCGGAAGGACAACATCCGGTATCGCGAATCGACCGTGATGATGCACGAATCCCGGCCGGCAATCTGATTGACTTTTTCGATCACGCGGGGGGACAGGACCCCGTACTGATAGTCCGAGATCACCAGGGCATCCATGCGCGGGATTTCCTCGTCCAACGCCATCAGGAAAGCCGCCTCGTTCTGTTCCGAGACCCGTTCGAACTCCCCCCGGTCGATCCGGACCACCTGCTGCTGCGACGTATGCTGATGCCGGCCGCCGGCCATGATCCTCGTCTTGGTGGTGGTGACGCGGTCGCGTTGGGCGCGAAGAAGGGCGGTGTCGATGCCCAGCCGTTTGAGCTGAAGCGTCACCTCCCGGCCGGTCTCGTCATCGCCCACGACCCCCACCGGGACAACGGTGGCGCCGAGAGCGGCCAGATTGTTCGTGGCATTGCCCGCACCGCCCAACACGACCTGTCGCGAGAGGTACTGCAAAATCAGGACGGGCGCCTCCCTGGAGATCCGCGAGGTCTTACCCAGGATATACTCATCCGCGACAAAATCGCCGAGGACCATGATCTTTTTTCCCGCAAACTGCTCGACGATTTTCTTGAGGCGCCGCGTATCCATCGAAAGGAATCCCCTCCGTGGTTTTCAGGAGTCCGTGCCGGTTCGGGGGTCGTCGCCCTCGTCCGTCTCACGCTGAGATACAATCCATTCCACCGCCTTCTCTAAATCGGGGACGACCTTGTCCGGTCGCGGTCCGTGGCCGGCGGTTCGTCCCAGCTCCTCCGACCCGTATCCCGTCAGGACCATGATCCCTTTGGCGCCGACCCGATGCGCCATTTCCACATCGGTCAGTTTATCCCCCACGACATAGGAGCGGCGGAAGTCGATCGGCCCGCCGGCCGCCGCCTGATACAGCAGGCCCGGCTCGGGCTTCCGACAGCCGCAGGACTGCGTGTAGGCCCCCTGACCCTCCGTGGGATGATGCGGGCAGTAATAGACCCCGTCCAGCTCCGCCCCCTCCGCCTTGAGGAGATCGACCAGTCGGGCGTTGACCCGACGGACATGCTCTTCCGAATAGTAACCGCGCGCCACGCCGGACTGATTCGTCACCACGAAGACCTTCATCCCGCACCGTTTGAGCCTTCGAATGGCCCGGGCGGAATTCGGCAGCAGTTGCAGATGGTCCACATTATGGATGTAACCCACCTCCCGGCTGATGGTTCCATCCCGGTCCAGGAAAACGGCCTCGGTCCCGACCGCCGGCTGCTTTCTCCATCGGTCATGCATCCAGAGCCACTGCTCCGGGTGCTGTCGAACCGCGTCCTCGACCGCTCGGGTCATGATCTGGGTGTTGATCCACACATCGTGATCACGATTCCCGGTCTTGAGGAGCGGCAACGCTTTCCCGTAAACGAGGCGATGGCCTCCCCCCTCCACCCGATGCATGAAGCTTGGGATCACGGGGGCCCCGGTCTTGATGGCCATCAAGGCCACAACTTTATGAGTATAGGCCAGGCGCCCGAAAAAATCAACATAAACACCGCGGTTTCCGACGACGTTCTGATCGATCAGGAACGCGACCGCTTTTTTCTGATGGAGCGCGGATAGAATCTGTCGTACCGAAGAGGGGTCCTTGCTGTTGATGACGACGGCCCCGAACCGCTCCCGCTGCCGGTTGATCATGCGGTTGAGCCGGGGATTGTCCAGCACACGGGCCACGACATGCGTCGGGACGCCGGTCGCGGAATTGACCAGGTTCATCAGCTCCCAGTTCCCGTAATGGGATGCCAGAAAAATGACCCCCCGGCCCTCCCGGAACGCCTCTTCCATGTGGGAACGGCCCTCGATCCGAACGCCGCGAAGAATCTCCGGCCGGTCCTGATCCATCGCCACCAGGAGCTCCATCAAATTCCTTCCCAACGACCGGTAGGCCTCGCGAGCGACCGCCCGAGGATCCAATTCGGACGCCCCGAAGGCCCGACGGAGATTGTCGAGGGCGATTCGTCGGCGGCGCGGAATCAGATAGTAGGCCGCTAGGCCCAGAAGCGAGCCAAGGGGCGGAGCCCAGGACCGGGGCAGGAGGCGGCAGAGACCGTAGACCCCCATCACCAGACCGTATTCCAACCGATCGCGCCACGGATGATTTTTCCGCTTCGCCGCCTTCACCGAAAAACCCTCCTCAGCATCGATTGGAAGGCCTCGGACTGGTCGATGACCAGTTCCAAGCGGCCCGCGCGCCAGGCCTTCATCGGACGGCCAATCTTTCGGATTCGAACCGCATCTTTTTCGGTCGTCACAATCGCGGGGGCCTCCCTTCGCCCGGCCTCGGTCTCGATCGCCTCCACATCCTCCCGGCGATACCGGTAATGGTCCGGATACAGGAAGACCGCGGCGACATCCGCTCCCGCCGCTTGAAGCATCCTGACGAACCGGTCCGGCTGGCCGATCCCCGCCACGGCGACCAGCCGCAACCCCTTGATCTTTTCGAAGGGCCAGGAGGAACCGCCGCCCAAGGGGACGAGCTCAACAATCCGGTGCCGGCTGGTGAAAATTGGCAGATCGGAGCGGTATCGTCGTATGAATTTTTGCAGTTCGGCCGTTTCGTCCGGATGGTCCACGTGGGTCAACAAAACGGCGTCCGCCCGGCCCAGGTGCCCGACCGATTCCCGAAGCGTTCCCCGGGGAAAAACATGGCCGTTGCCGAAGGGCTCGACCGCATCCACCACGAGGAGATTCAGGTCCCTCTTCAAACGGAGATGTTGGTAGCCGTCATCCAAGACCAAAACGTCCGTTTGAAGAGTTTCGAGAGCGTAACGGGCCGCGGCGACACGGTCGGATGAAACCACCACGGGCACTCCCCGAAGCCGATCGGCCATCAGGGAGGGTTCATCCCCCACATCCTCCGGTCCGGGTGCGATGCCGGAGGAAGCCGACGCCACCCGAATCGCCCTTCCGATGCGTCCTCCGTAGCCCCGGGAAAGGACGGCGGGGCGATGCCCCTGGGCCGCCAGAAGCCGGCTGACGGCCATGACCGTGGGCGTCTTTCCGGTTCCGCCAAGGGTGAGATTGCCTACGCTGATGACCGGCCCCGCCACCCGGACGGATCGCAGCAGCCCGAGCGAGTAGGCCGCCGTCCGAATCTCCTGCCACGCTTGATAAAGGATGGAAGCCCCGCGCAATCCCGCGGCGGCCAGGGAGGTGAGCGCGCCGCCTTTTGAGGCCAGCATCCGTTCTTTAAACCAGCGTTCAAGGGCGCTACGAAAATCCCGCCTCGAAATGGGACCGCCGAGACGTTTCTTCAACTCCTCTTCCACCATGACAAAGGCCCGGGCGGAGGCCCCTTGATGGCCGCGCACCGTATCACGGGCGAGACGCTCCATCGTCCGCCGTTGGGCGGTCTCGGTCAGCAGGACCCGAACTTCACGGACCAGTTCCCCGACATCATGAACCATTCGGCCGCCCCCGGAGGCCAGCAACAGATCGGCCGTTTCCTGGACATGCTGGAAGAACGGTCCGAACAGCACCGGCCTCCCGAGCGCCGCCGGCTCCATAAGATTATGGCCTCCCACCGGCACCAGACTGCCTCCCACAAAGACCACGGTCCCCAATCCGTACAGGCGTCCCAACTGGCCCATGGTATCCACGAGCAGGATATCGGCCTTGGCCTCGGACGATCCCCGATCCAGATCGGAATACCGTGAGTGTCGGACGCCTTCTTTTTCACAGCGGGCGAGCAGCCCGGCCAGGCCCGGCAACCGATTGAGATGCCTCGGCGCCAGGATCAGCCGGAGGTTCGGCACTCCCTCCCGGATCCGAAGGAAGGCGTTCAAAACATATTCTTCCTCCTTTTCGTGGGTGCTCCCGGCCACGAGAATTTTATCGTCCGCATGCCAGCCCAAGCGCCCGAGAAGTCGCTGTCGCTCCGTTTCCGACAGCGGGACCGCCGCCTGGTCAAACTTGAGATTTCCCAGAACCCGGACCCGTTCGGGAGGGGCGCCCAGGTCGATGATTCGCTGAGCATCCTGGGCCGACTGCATTCCGAAGATCCGGATTTTCCGGAGTGTCTCGCGGAACAGCCACCGGATCGACCGGTAGCGACGGTATGACCGCGGAGAAATTCGACCGTTGACCAGGAGAACGGGTATATCGCATTGGGTTGCGGACCGAAGGAAGTTGGGCCACAATTCGGTCTCGGCCAATAGAATCAGATCGGGGGCCACGCGGCGGAGGAGGCGCCCGGCCAGCCCCGGAAAATCCATCGGGAAGAATCGAGCGCGCACCCGGTCTCCCAGCCGCTGTTCGATCAACCTCCGCCCGGCCGGGGTCATCACCGAGAAGACCAGGTCCCATTCCGGCCGGTCCGCAAGAAACCGTTCGATCATCGGCAGCACCGCAAGACACTCCCCGACGGAGGCCGCATGAACCCAAATCCTCGAACGGGCCTTTTCGGGTCGGTCCCAAGACCCGGGCCAGCTTCCGAGCCGCTCGGCCAGTCCGGTCCGATACTCGGATCGGGTGATCATCAAATAAACAAAAAAGGGAAGGATAAGCGGCAGGCTCAATATCAAAACGAGGTTGTAGAAGACGACTCCCAAATTTGATCCGCTTTCTCCGTAATATCCTGAAGCCGTTTTTCCAGCTCTTTGCGCTTTTCCTCCAGCATCTCCCGGTCGGCGTCGTCGGGCACCCGGACGGGATCCCCCCAGATAAAGACCCCGCGGCTGAACGGACACGGAATCAGAAAGCCATCCCAGGTCTGAAGGATTTTTTTTTAGAGGCGCTGAAGGTCAACGGGAATATCGGCAACCCCGTCAGCTTCGCCAGTTCCACCACGCCCGGTTGAACCGTCTGCCTCGGTCCGCGGGGTCCGTCCGGGGTGACGCCGACGTCGTTTCCCGAACGGGCCGACTGGACCAGTCGGCGCAGGGCCCTGGCCCCGCCGCGAGTCGTGGAACCCCGGACGGCATGAAACCCGAAATAAGCGACCGTTCGGGCGATCAGTTCGCCGTCCCGATGCTGGCTGATCAGGACCGTGCCCCGCTTACCTTTGTAGGCGTACGGCACCATCAGTTGCCGGCCGTGCCAGAAGGCGACGATGAAATTCCGGCCTTCATTCCAGAGCGCGTCGGTCATTCCGCCATTCAGGGTTTTGATCCGCATCGTCCATCGAAGCCCGCGGATCACCCCGTATCCCAGCCACGGAATCAATCGGAGCAGGATCCCGTCAAAGCGTTTCCGCATACTGCTCCCGGAACTGCAGTTGATAGAGTTTCTTGTAAACGCCGCCCCGCAGGAGGAGGTCCTGGTGCCGGCCGATTTCAACGATCCGTCCCTGCTCGACGACGACGATGCGGCTGGCGTTCTGGACGGTCGAGAGACGGTGGGCGATCACGAACGTTGTCCGGTTTTTGAGCAGATTCGCCAGGGCCTTCTGGATGTACATCTCGGACTCCGAATCGAGCGACGAGGTCGCCTCGTCCAGAATCAGGATGGGCGAATCCCTCAAGATCGCCCTCGCAACCGCCAATCGCTGACGTTGTCCGCCGGAGAGCCGGACCCCGCGCTCCCCGATCATCGTGTCGTATCCCTGGGGCAGGCGCTGGATGAATTCGTGCGCGTAGGCCGCCCGCGCCGCCTCGATGACCCGCTTGGGATCGACCGGTCCCAGTCCGTACGCGATGTTTCGCGCCACCGTATCGTCGAAAAGAATGGTTTCCTGGGCGACCAGGCCGATCTGTTTACGGAGGGACTCCAGGGTCACGTCGCGAAGGTCCGTCCCGTCAATGCGGATCACGCCCTCGGTCGGATCATAGAAACGAAGCAGGAGATTCATCAAGGTCGTCTTCCCCGAACCGGAGCTCCCGACCAAGGCCACGACTTCTCCCGCCGTGACCGTCAGGTCGATCTCCCGAAGGGCCGCTTCCTCCATTCCCTCATAATAAAAAGAGAGGCGTTCGAACGTGATCTCCCGTTTCACCGGCTGCAGGACCTGTTTTCCCTGATCCTTGATCTGCTCGCTGGGTTGATCCAGCATCCAAAAAATCCGGTCGATCGCCGCGATGGTCTGCTGGATCATCGTCGAGGTAGCCGCCAGGTGACGAACGGGCGCGTACATGAGCCAGCTCGCGCCCAGAAACGAAAAGAAACCGCCCGGCGTCATCCTCCCCATCCGGACCTCGTAGGCGCCGACACCGATGATCAGGGCCGCGGCGACCGCCCCGGCCCCTTCCATGATCCCCGGCACCAGCTCGGAGAGACGCGTGGTTTTCATCGTCTTCTGAAAATACTCCTGATTCTTGCGGTCAAACCGGTCGATTTCAAACGGCTCGGATCCGAACGCCTTGATCAAGCGGACCCCGGACAGGGTTTCGTTCAGCAACGTCGACAACTCCGCGATCTTCTCCTGGCCGGAATGAGCGATCCGCCGGATCCGTTTTCCGATCCGGCTCATGGGATAGGTCGAGAACGGAACCACAACGATCGCGGCCAGCGCCAGCCGCCAATTCAGGTAGAAGAGAACCCCCACAAGCGAGATCATGGTAAGCGACTGCTGGAACAGATCGCGGATCACGGTCGCAATCACCTGCTGGACCATTCCGGCGTCGCTGACGATCAAGGACATCAGGTGGCCGGTCCGTTGATGGCTGAAGAATCCGATCGGCATCCGGATCAGTTTCTGGAACAAATCGAGTCGAATGGCCGCGATGGCGCGGTTCCCGGCATAGCGCATCAAATAAGACCGGGCGTAATTAAACCCTCCCTTGGTAATGCCCACGGCAACGATGGCCGGGATGATCCAGACCAGCAGGTCCCACCGATTCTTAATAAAGATCTCGTCGATGATCGGCTTCACCATCCAGGCGTAGGAGGCCGTCAGAAGGGCCACGACCCCGGCGCAGACCGTGGCGCCGACCAGGCTCTTCCAATAGGGTTTGAGATAACCGAACAACCGGCGAACCATCTTCATACCGTGACCGTCCGTGCGGTTTGGGACAGAATTTTCAGAATACCCGCGGCCGCACGATGGGCGGCGCCCGGCAGGCCTAATTTCTCCCGGACTTCTTCCAGCGATTTCTTTTGCTCCTGCATCTTGTCCGGATTCCTCAGGTGATCCAGAACCACCGCCGCGATTTTTTGCGGGGTCGCATTCGATTGAAGCAGTTCCGGAGCCACCACCCGACCCGCAAGGATGTTCACCAGTCCGGACGACCGAATCTTCACCAGCAATCGGGCCAGGAGCATGGTCAGGGGAGTCACTTTATACACAACGACCATCGGGGTTCCCACAATGGCCGCTTCGAGGGTCGCGGTCCCGGAGGCGACGACCGCAAAATCGGAACAGGCGAGGACCTGGGGGGCATCCCCGGCCACCAGCCTCAGGTCGTCGGCTCGTGCGGACAGCTTCTGACGAATTTCGGCCATCGATAAGGACGACGCCACCGGCATGATCCCGACCACCGACGGCAGATCCTCTCGGACCCGCCGAAGGGCCTCCGTCATGACGTCCAGGAGGCGATTGATTTCCATCCAGCGGCTGCCGGGCAACAGGGCCACGACCACGGCGTCATCCGGAATTTCGTACCGGCGACGCAAGCCGTGGCGGTCGAGGGTGTTGGGAATTTCATCCAACAGCGGATGGCCGACAAATTCGCAGGGCACCCCGGCATCCCGGTACAAGGGCTCTTCAAACGGAAAAATCACCAACATCCGGTCGACCCATTTTTTGACCGTTTTGAGACGACCCGCCCTCCAAGCCCATACCTTGGGACCGATGTAGTAGACGGCCGGAATTTTCATCCGCTTGGCCAACCGGGCGACCCGTAGATTGAAATCCGGGGAATCGATCAGGACGACCAGATCGACGCCCCGATGCAAAAGAACCTCCTCGACCGTCTTGAAGGCCCGGAGAACCGACCGCCATCTCTGAAGGACCTCGATCAGACCCATCACACCCAGTTGCCGGTTGTCGAAAATGAGTTCCACCCCGGCCACCTTCATCCGGGCTCCTCCCATGCCGAGGAGGCGTAAATCCGGTTGTTGTTGAAGAAGGGCTCGCGCCAGTTCCGCGCCGTGCAGATCGCCCGAGGCCTCTCCGGTAACGATGAGAATCGTACGTTGCGACATCGATGGGCCGCCCTTCTCCCGATCGGTTCCTATTTGCTCACCAACTGTTTCAACCACCGCACACAGAAATTTCGGACGGCGACGGCTTCATGCTGCAGGAACAGACCCCGGTCGAGTCGATCGGCTTCCTCCGCGGTCAGGAGTTCCGGCGCCAGATGACGTTTGAGTTTGGCCAGTCCAAGGTAATCATCCTGGGTGAAGATCCGGTGAAGTCCGTTCCGGAGAAAACTCCAGCGCCTTCCCCGCTCAAACGCCGTGCAGAAGTCGATCAAATACGGTTCGCCGTTGTTTGAAATCAAAATATTCTTCCTGTTTCTCAGATCGCACAGAACGATATTCCGCTCGTGGACCGAGTCGATGATCCGTTTCAGGCGATGAAAAAAATCATGGGGCAGCTGGCCGGTTTTATACGTGGATGCGTTTCGACCCTCGATGTACTCCATGGCCAGGGCATAGCGGTCCAGCTTTCCGTAAAAACGCGGGATGCCCCCTAGGCCCGCCAGCTTCCGGTACATGCGGGCTTCATTCCATGTGGAAGGAAGCCCCACAAAAAACCGATAGAGAAACGGCCGGGTTTTGTAATCCTTCACGACGATCGGCCCCGCGTCCCCCCGCACCAAAAGAATCTCGGGCTGCCAGGGTTTGGCGGATCGGAGCGGTTTGAGGCATCGCTGGAGGAGATTCTCTCTGGTAATTCCATCGATCGCCATGGTTTAGCGGCCCAGGACAGAAATGCCTGCCGCCCGAGCCTTTTCCAAAAGAAGGGTTTTGTCCAGCAGGATGGTGCATCCGGCCTCCAGAACCAGAACCGCCGCCCCGATCTCGGCCATGACATCGACCGTTACCGGTCCCACCGTCGGAAGATCAAAGCGGATATCCTGCTGGGGTTTCCTCACTTTCACCACGACGGCCCCCTTCCCTCCATGGCGTCCGCCGCGCCGGATGGTCTCATCCGTTCCCTCGATCGCTTCCACAGCCAGGACGGTCCGGTCCTTCACCACCACGCATTGTCCGACGTCCAAGCGGCCCATCTCCTTCGCCAGAGACCAGCCGAACTCCGCATCCTGTTCCTCGCTCGCGGTCAGGGAGCGTTCCGTCAACAGCCCCTTGGGCATCAGGATGCCGGTCAACATTTCCGTCGCCGAACGGATCCGGATTCCCTCCGAGGCCAACTCGTCCGCGACGGCGCGAAGGAGGCTGTCGTCCTTTTTAATCCCGACCCGGGCCAGCAAGGCCAGGGTGCGCAGGTCGGGCCGGGCGTTTCCAAACAGCCGGACCTTCTTGATCCCTCCCGCCATGACCGCCTCGGCCACACCGGCTTTTTTGAACGCGGCGATCAATTTATTCAACTCGCCCACATAGATCCAGGTCAACTCGTCAACTTGAGCGGCCAGATCCGGGTGGGTTTCACCCTCGTGTGCGACCGCGACGACGCGATAGCCTTCCTGCCGGGCCGCCCGGGCCACCGTCAAGGGAAAGGTCCCGCTGCCGGCGATGATTCCCAAGGTCTTCACCGGCAAACTCCCCGCTCGGAGCTTTCAACAAAGGTGGCCATCTCCTGGGCCTCCGGAGACCCCGAGAGTTCATTCCGTATCTTCTCCACGGATTCCTTCATCGATAGCTTCGATCGAAACAGAATTTTGTAGGCCGTTTTGAGCGAGGTCACCTGCTCGTCGCTGAATCCGTGGCGTTTCAAACCGACGGTGTTCAGGCCGTACAGCTTGGCCCGGTTTCCCACGGCCGATACAAACGGAGGGATATCCTGCGCGATCGCCGAGCAGCCCCCGATAATCGCGTGACGGCCGATGCGAACAAACTGGTGCAGACCCGTCACCCCGCCAATGACCGCATTATCCTGAACGACGATATGTCCCGCCAGGGTCGCCGCGTTGGCGAGGATGACGCGGTTCCCGATCTGGCAATCGTGCGCGACATGCACGTAGGCCATCAAGAGGTTGTGGTCGCCGATTCTCGTGACCCCGCCCCCGGGCTCCGTCCCGCGGTGCACGGTGACGTATTCCCGTATCGTATTCTGCTTTCCGATCACCACATGAGATTTTTCACCTCTAAACTTCAGGTCCTGGGGAACGGCCCCGATGGACGCAAACTGGAAGATGCGACACCCCTCGCCGATTTCGGTCCAACCCTCGATCACGACATGCGAGGCGACCTGAACCCCCCGGTGCAGTTGAACGTTTTCGCCGATCACGCAGAAGGGGCCGATCTCGACGTCGTCGTCGATTCGGGCCTTCGGATGAATCAGCGCCGTCGAATGAATTCGCGTCACCGGGTCGATCCTCCCTCCCCGTCGTCCGCCAACATGGCCGTCAGGTCCGCTTCGCAGACGAGGGTCTTCTCCACATGGGCGGTCCCCTTGAGCTTCCAGTACGGCGGACGACTCTGCGCCACCGTCAACTCAAACCGCAGTTGATCCCCGGGCAAGACCGGTTTTCGAAACTTGGCCTTTTCAATCCCCAAAAAGTAGACCAGTTTTTTCTTCGGATCCTGGCTGGATTTGAAGGCCAACACCCCGCCGACCTGGGCCATCGCCTCGATAATCAGAACTCCCGGCATGATCGGGCGATCCGGAAAATGGCCCTGGAAGTACGGCTCGCCGATCGTCACGTTCTTGATGCCCACGATCCGCTTGCCGATCTCGATCTCCTCGATCCGATCGACGAGCAAAAACGGATATCGGTGGGGAAGGATTTCCAGAATCTCGCTTGCCTTGATCATCGTCCGCTCCGCTCCGGGGGTTCGCCGCCCCTCTGTTTTTCAAGACGCTCCAGCTTCGTCTCCAATTCCTTGATCCGCTTCCGAAGTTCGGGAAGCTGCGGGAACGTGGCCTGCGCCGCGAGCCATTCCCGATGCGGCAACGCCGGATAGCCCGAAACGACCTGATTCGAAGCGACGTCTTTCGTCACCCCCGTCCTTCCGCCGGCCACGACGTTGTCCCCGACGGTCAGATGCCCGGCCACGCCGGTTTGCCCGGCCAAGGTCACATGATGGCCGATGACCGTGCTTCCCGAAATTCCCACCTGCGACACGAGCAAACAATCCTCGCCCACCGTCACATTATGCGCGATCTGAACCAGATTGTCGATCTTTGTTCCCCTTCGGATCATGGTCCTGCCCATCGCGGCCCGGTCCACGGCGACGTTGGCGCCGATCTCAACATCGTCCTCGATCACCACGGTTCCGATCTGCGGAATCTTGTGATGCCGGCCCTTGTGCGTGGCAAATCCAAAACCGTCGCTCCCGATCACCGTGCCGCTATGAATAATCACCCGGCGGCCGATGATCACCTTTTCCCGAACACTGACATTGGCATGGATCACCGTGTCGTCGCCGATCTCGGTTTCTTCGCCGATAAAAACGCCGGGGTACAGCACGACGCGGTCTCCGATCACGGCCCGATCCCCGAGGGTCACGAAGGGATGGATCGAGAGGTCCCGGCCCAGCCGTACCGCCTTTCCGATCGCCGCCAGCGGGCTCACCCCGATCGCCCGGCCCGGCGGCTCCACCAGGACGGAAACGACTCGGGCGAAGGCATAGTACGGATCCTCGACAATCACCTGGGCGCAGGGAACATCGGGATGGGGCTTGGATAAAATGACGGCGGACGCCCGGGTCTCGGGCAACAAGGAGGCATACCTGGCATTGGCCAAAAACGTGATTTCGCCCGGCCGGGCCTCCTTGATCCCGGCCACGCCGTGAATCGGCACGTCGGGATCGCCCAGAAGGCGTCCGTCAATCGTTTCCGCCAGTTTTCTCAAGGATACCGGTTTCATGTTCCTCATCCTGCCGACCGGAGGGGATCACGGAAAGGCTTTCTCAAACTCCTTGACCACGTCGCCCGTCAAATCGAGGGAGTCTTTGGCATAGAGCAACACGCCGCCTTCGGCATTCCGGTCGATGATATAGGCGTATCCGTCCCGCTCGGCCACTTTTTTTACGACGCCCTCCAGATCCTTGTTGAAGTTATCAAGCACCTCTTTTTTCTTGTCCTGGACCTCCTTGTTCAACTCGCCCGCCCGCTTCTGATATTCCATCACCTTGCGTTGCAAGGCGTCCTCCTTCTCTTTGCGGGCCTCGGGACTCAACACCGCGGCCTGGCGGGTCAAATCGTCCTGGAGCTGTTTGATCTCGGACTCGTCCAGATCGATGATTTTCTGACGGCTTTTGACAAATTCCTCCATGTCCGCCTTGGCCTTTTTCCCGGCCTTGGTGCCGTCCAGAACCTTTTGCGCGTCCACATAGCCGATCTTAAGCGAGTCCGCCGATTGAACCGGGGACGCGGCAAGAAGAATCCAAATTAAAATTATACCTAAAATGGATCCTATCGCCCGTCCGCTCCACTCCGATTGTTGCATCGCTCCTCTCCTTTCCCCAATAAGCTAGAATAACGTTCCGATGGTAAATTCCACGACGCTGTGCGCCTCGTTTCCCTGTGGACTGATATTGTATCCCCATTCCAGACGCAAGGGGCCGATCGGCGAAATCCAGCGCAGCTCGATTCCGGTGCCCTTGCGCAGGTCGCTGATCCGAATCGGCTCGTTGTCGTCAAAGGCCCGCCCGTCATCGAAGAAGAGCACCCCCTTGACCTTGGCCTCCGGCACGAGAGGAAAGATGTATTCGAAATTAAAGACCAGTTCCTTATTTCCGCCGAGGACCTCGTTGGTCGCGGGATCGACCGGGCCGGCCCGTCCGAATTTAAAACCGCGCACGGTATTTATTCCTCCGACGTAGAAACGTTCCGGAATCGGGAGCTCGGTTCCGTACATCCCGTGCGCGTATCCGAACCGGCCGTGCAAGGAGAAGACGGTGTCCCAGTAAAACGGTAAAAACTGGCCCGAATCCAGGATCGTCTTTATAAAATTATTATTACCGCCCAAATACGTGTTGGCGAACTGGCCCGTTAGTGCGGTTCGATTTCCCTCCTTGGGATCGAAGTAAAAGTCCCGCGTGTCCCGCGCGACGGTCGCTCCGATGCTGCCGGTCACCGACTTTCCGGCCTGCTCCTGAATTCGTACGGGGGCGTTTGAAGTCAGGTCCGTGACATTCAAGGTCTCCAACGTATAATTCACGCTCCCGCTGACATATTCGGTAAAGTCTTTTCCGAGGACGAGGTCTCCTCCGACGGTCTTTTCCGTATAGGAATCAAAGATCTGCCGTTGGTTAAACAGATCAACCGTCCCGGATACGGGGTGGTCGAAGAGATACGGCACCCGGTACGTCAAGCTGTAGGAGTTGGTTATCGCTCCGAACTCCGCCCGGGCGCGCAGAAGTTCGCCCTTCCCAAAAAGGTTCCCTTGGGTGACATCCACCATGCCCACCAAACGATCGACGGAGCTGTAACCGCCCCCGACACTGAAGGAGCCGGTCGACTTTTCCTTGACCTGTACGTTCAGATCCACCTGATCCGGCCCCACCCGTTGCGGGACGATCTCGACGGAATCGAAGAAATTCAAGTTGTTGATCCGCTGAAAACTTCGTCGCAGCAATCGGGTGTCCACCAGTTCCTGCTCGTTCAACCGCAATTCACGCCGGATCACCTTGTCGCGGGTCTTGTCGTTTCCCGAAATCGTGATCTGGCGGACGCGCATCGGATTGTCCTCGACGACCTCCAGGGACAAGTCCACCGTCTTCGTCGCCGGGTCGCTTGTGTACTGCGGGATGACCGTGGCGTAAAGGTAACCTTTCTCTCCGTAGATATCATGGATCGCGCCCACCCCGTCCCGCAATACATTTTTTCGGAATAGATCCCCCTCCTTTAACTTCAAGGACTCCCGGATGCGGTCGGTCTGAAAAACGTGATTGCCGCTCACGGTGATCGTCCGGACACGAAACTGTTCCCCCTCGACCAAGGGAAACTCGATGGAGGCACGGACCGTATGAAACTCGTAAGGGTAATCGATCTCCCCGTGCAGGATTGGAAAGGTCACAAGGGTTTGGGATCGGTCCTCTTTAAAAGCGACCGACGGGGTTCCCACCTGAATCTGGAGGTATCCGTTGTTGAGATAATAGTCCTTCAGTTTATCCATGTCTTCGTTCAACGCGTCCTTCTTATAGTACCCGCTGTTGGTCAGCCAGGACGTCAAAAACGAATATTCCTGGGAATCGATGTTTTTCTGAAGCGTATTACGAGGAAATGCTTTGTTGCCTTCAAAGTCGATCGTTTTGACGGTCGCCTTGGCCCCTTCTTTGATATAAAAGGTCAACGCGACCTTGTCTCCCTGCTCTTTGAGGACCGGAATGACGGAGGTGTTGTAGTATCCCTCTTCATCATAATATTGCCGGATCTTCTCTGCGTTTTCCTTGACCTGCGCGTTATCCAGAAACGTCATCGTCTTGATGGTGATCTTTTCTTTCAGCTTGTCGGCCAGGATTTCCACGTTTCCCACAAAATTGGTTTCGGTCACATACGGCCGTTCGGCCACCTGGTAGATGACCTTCACCCCCCCTTCGACCGGTTCCGAATCCACCCGTACGTCCAAAAAAAAACCCAACTGATAGATCGAATGGATGTCTTCGCGGATGAGGTCCGCCGAGAATGGGCTCCCTTCCTTCGTCTTGATTCGGGATCGAATGGTCGACGACTCGATCCGGCTGTTTCCTCGAATCTCGATCGCCACGACCGTCATTGGCTCCTTGGGAGGTTCGACCTGTCCGAGCGATGCTTGGTCTAAATATAGATTGGAATCCCAGATGAAGATCAAAAAGGCGACCGGCGCCCAACGCCTGAGCATTCGTTCGATAAACCTTTCCTGTGCATAAATTATTATATAAATTTAGCTATTTTAACATCCGGAAAATTAATTGTAAATCAAAAATCGCACACGAAAGCGATGAACGGAATCAACCATTGGCCGGTCTGGGGAAGCGGCAGAGAACCTTCTCGGGGGGATCAGGGAGGGAACGGCCCGTGGTTCTCTATCGGGTGCGAACCTCGATATACTCGATGCGGCCCCGGTCGTTGATAAAGGCGTTTGCGATCCAGCTGATGACCGATAAGAATAGCGACCCAAACACGGCAGCCCAAAAACCATTCACGTGAAATCCCTTCACCACGGCCCCGGCGATGTACAGCATGAATCCGTTGATCATCAGGACGAACAGGCCCAGAGTCAGAAGGGTGATCGGAAGGGTGAGGAGTATCAAGACGGGTCGGATAACGGCATTCATGACCCCGAGCACCGCCGCCGCAACGAATGCCGCCAAGAGATGATCCACCTGGATCCCCTGAATGACATGGCTGACGAGGATCAAGGCCAGCGCATTAATGACCCATCGGATGAGAATACCTTTCATACCGCCCTAGTTTAATGGAAGTCCCTAAGAAAAGCAATCCGTTTCAACCCGACAGGGCGCATCGAAAGCCCGTATCCGGGAAGCGGTCCAAAGGGTCCGCAAACAAACGATGCGCCGCACGGTAGAATAGGCCCATCGTGTAGTGGCCTCCCCCCCCGCCCCAACTACCGCCCCGAATCACTTTGAGTCGCTCTCCGAACAGGGGGCTGGTTTGCGAATTGCCCGGATAGGGCTGATACCAGTCTTCCACCCATTCGCCGACATTGCCGATCAAATCGTACACCCCGTAAGGGCTCTTCCCGGATTCAATACGGCCCACCGGAAGCGTATCGTTGGCCTCGGAGTCGCCCGTATTGGCGCGGTCGGACTCATAAGCATTCCCCCATGGGTATTCCAATCCATCCGGACCCCGCGCGGATTTCTCCCATTCGGCCTCCGTCGGCAATCGTTTCCCGGCCCACCGGCAGTATTGTTTCGCATCGTACCAGCTGACAAAGGCCACGGGATGGTTCTCCCGGCCGGAAGCAAACGTCCCGTTCTTCCAGACGGGCGGGATCCGGTAGCCGGTCTGATCCGTAAAGACCTTGTACTGCGCCTGGGTAACCTCAAACCGATCGATAAAAAACGTGGGGAGAAACACTTTCCTCTGCGGATGCTCATCCTGATACAAAGGCCGGATCATTCCCAGCTGAACGCCGATCCCTTCGGTATCCACCTTGTCGCTTCCCATCACAAAGTTCCCGGCCGGGACCGCCACCATTCCGGACGGAACGGACGGATGGGAACAGCCCCCCAACAGCCATCCCGACACCCAGACACAGGCATAAGTGATCCTTCGGATTCGCCGACCGTGCTGTTTTGAAAAAGCGTGGCGCCCCGGGCCTTCAGTCATGGACCTCCCACCCTTGATCCGCAAAACTGATGTATCGACCGTCTCCGAGGACAATATGATCCAGGACCTTGATGCCCATGATCCGTCCGGCCTTCACAAGACGCCGCGTCAACTCGCGATCCTCGGGACTGGGGGCGGGATCCCCGCTGGGGTGGTTGTGCAAAAGGATGACGGAAGCCGCCGACTCCCGCACGGCCGGTTTAAAGACCTCGCGCGGATGAACGATATTGAGCGAAAGACTTCCCGTGGATACGGTGATTTCCTTGAGCAGCCGGTTCTTTCCGTCGAACATCAACAGCATAAAATGCTCTTTTTTTGAATCCCGCAATAGCGGGTGATAGTGATGAAAGATATCCCGGCTGGAAAGGGCGCGAAGTTCCCGATGAAGCGGCTGGGCCAAGGACCGGCGTCCCAATTCCAGTGAGGCCAGGATCTGTGCGGCCTTCGCCGGGCCGATCCCATCCACAGAACACAGCTCCGATACGCTGGTGTGTTTTAACGCGGCCAACCCGCCGAATTGCTTCAGAAGATGGTGGGCCATCTCGACCGCGCTGCTCTTTCGCCGGCCGGTCCTAAGCAGAATCGCAAGAAGATGCGCATCCGAAAGCGTCTCCGGTCCCTGTCGGATCAACCGCTCCCGAGGACGCTCGATCTCCGGCCAATTCTTTATCCCTTTCCCGGTATTTGTTCTTGACGGTTCCATCTAACCGCTCCATTGATTTATGTAGTCCGTTACTTACCCGACTTACAATTTTTGGCCATTTCTTATGAGCTGATGGGGTACCAAATTGTCCCGCTTTGAGTTGTACACCTTATTTTTCAATAAGTTAAATAACTGTTCAAAAATGGCACATCGCTTGCAATAAGGAATGGGCAAGCTTTAAACCACGCAAGGAGGGCAAATCCCATGAAATGTCCAAAATGCAACGGCTTGATGTTCGTCGAACGGTTCGCCGATTACTTTCTGACTTTTCATGCATGGAAATGCGTCAATTGCGGCGCGATCATGGATCAGACCATCCTGTCCAACCGAGCGAAGGGTGCCGAGATGGAGTTGATGCTTCAGACGGTGCCCACGGATGAAGAGAACAAGGATTAAGATTGATTGAGACGGGTCTCCCGCCCCTACGGACGGGAGACCCGTTTTTTATTGCCCGCCAGATCCGTTTCCCCCCGACCCGATAACTCTTTAGGATTCCGGACAACTAAACGTGAACTGGAATACCCGGTTATTACTTTCACCGTAAATACGAACCCCGTTCAAGGTCAACGAGACTTGATGACATTTACCCGCGGGTACTTTTTGGAAAAGAAGAATCCCGTAGGCCGATCCGCCCGAAGGTATATCCGAATTTTTCAAACGGAGCTGGAGGATTTTATCCATTTCCTCCTTGGCAATCCCGACTGCTTTGGGAACGATGACGATCTTCTCACCCGATACCCCGCCGGACTGATAATAATCCAGACTTTCCTTCGCGGAAAGGACCGTATAGCTTTTCTGTTCGTCATCCGATAATTGAGCGCCCTGACCATCCAGTGTGACCTTGTCCGGAGTCTGGTTTCTGATCGTGACCTCAAACGCGGTGAAATAAGCCGACAGGTCGATTCCAAGCCGTTTGCGTTCCTCATTTTGGTATCCCGATGTATCCACCGGCTTGATTTCCACGACCACCTGCTTTGATCCGCTCGAGGTATCCGTGCCGGGGGTCACAGGATTGAGAAAGGGCGCCCGCGTTGCGCAGGCCAAGACAACAAGGGAAATCGCCATGAGAATGAAAGGGGCGCGCACTGGAAGAGAAACGTCCATGAGGCCATCCTGAGACGAAATACGGTCATTATAATCGATCCCGAATGGCCTGTCAAAAAGGCCGCGGCGTTTTGGATCAGATTTTCTCCAGGAGGTCGCAGGCGCGTTTGGCCCCGTTTTCATCCCGAAGCCGTTCCCCCACCCGGACGGACCGCTCACGGCATTCCCGGTCCGCAAGGAGCTCGACGATATGCTTCATAAGATTATTCACGGTGACCCTTTGGAAGGGAACGACCCGGGCCGTCCCGAGACGCTCTGCACGATGGGCGTTGTCGGGCTGATCGAACGCCGCGGGGATCACCAGCATCGGGCGGCCTGCCGCCAGCGCCTGGGACATCGTTCCGATTCCACCCGTGTGCACAATGACCGATGCGTTTGGAAAAATCTCGGAATAAGGGACATACGGGAACACTTTCACGCGCTCCAGTGAATCGGAGTTTTCCAATGACAAAGAGCCGGTGACCAGAATTGCCCTCCGGCCAAGCCGCGTCGCCGCATCGCGGGCCTTGGCGAAGAAATCTCCCGGATCCATCGAAACCGATGAGCCCAGCGTGAAGACAATCGGCGGCTCTGCGGCTTCTAAATACTTCTTAAGCCCTGCAGAAACCGCGGGGTCCGGACGACCGTCGTAACGGGCAAAACCGCAGATCTCCGTGTTGGCAGGCCAGTCGGGCTGCGGCCCCGCGAACAAGGACGAGAAAAGTGCGAGATTCAGACGGGGCGAGAATTGGCCCTCAAACATCGCGAGCTTTTTCGCCGGCGGCAGACCGATCTCGACGCGCAATTGACGAAGCGGCCGTTCCCAGGACGCGATGGCGGATTTGGCCATTTCAAATATTCCTCGATATAAACCGATGCTGATCCGACGCAGATGATGGAGCCACGGAACCGCCGCGATGACGGAAGGATCGTACGCCGAAAAGAAACTCATCGGCGACAGCACGGTCGAGACCCAGGGCAGCCCCCGTTTCTCAGCCACAAGCGGCATCGTTACAGTGATCGGGTGTGAAATGAGTAGATCCGCACCCTCGGACAGACGATAAAGATCGTCGTAACTTTCCCGAACGAAGGGCATCACGATGCGTCGGATCAGATATTCCGGACCTTTGCGGGGGTGAATGATCCGTCGGACGAGTTCCTGCGGGCTCCCGAATCGGGATTCCAACGGGCGCATCACGGCGAATTCGACACCCTCGCCCTCCACCGCCTCGCGATAACGGTCGAGCGTTGCGATCAACGGCCGATGGCCGCGGCGTTTGAGCTCGATCGCGATGGCGAGATAAGGATGGAGATCGCCCAGCGACCCGAACGTGGCGATCAGTATGCGCTTGCCGGGGGAAAAATCCATTACATCATCACCGTCCAACCAGCGCGGTCGACTCCGGTGCGTGATTATCTATCGCCGTCAAAACCATAGTCCCGTTCGACCTTGCAGGCACGGATCCGATAAGATCGATACCAGGTCGTCCGGCCTTTTCGTTGCGCCTCCAGGTGATCGACTTGCCTTTTCCAGGACCTGATGGCTTCCTCCGACCTCCAATACGAAACCGTAATGCCCAGTCCCGTTTCCCGAACCGATTCCACGCCGAGATATCCGGGCTGCTCGGCGGCGAGCTTCAGCATTCGTTCGGAAGTTTCCTTGTATCCTTCATCGTTGTCGGTCCGCGCCGACGTGAAAATCACGGCATAATACGGCGGCTCCGGAGTGGTTGCGATGGCCTTCATATAATATTCCCTGAAGAAATTTAGCCTTCCACAATGACGCTCGACCGAACCCTTCCCCTCGTCTATTCATTTCATGCTACGGGAAGCCCTAATAGAAGTCAATTGGTCGAGTCCAACGCGACCTCCCGCTTGACGCCACCGTTCCCCGTCCACCATAATAGATTCATGCGCGTGATTGCGGGAGAAGCGAAAGGACGGCGGCTTAGAAGCCCCCGCGGGACGGAGATCCGCCCGACGTCGGACAAGGTGAAGGAGGCGCTGTTTTCGATTCTGGGAAACCGGGTCGTGGAGGCGCGGTTTCTGGATCTATTCGCCGGAACCGGCGCGATCGGGATCGAGGCCTTGAGCCGCGGCGCGGCCCGGGTGGATTTCGTCGAGTCGGATCGGGCCATGGCCGACCTTCTGGAAAAAAATCTTGCGGCCTGCGGATTTCAAGCCCGGGCCGAGATCCACCGGACGGACGCCTTCAAATTTATCAAGCAGGGCCACGGCCCGTACGACCTGATCTTCGCCGATCCGCCCTATCACGCCTGGCAGCTTAAAAAATTATTGCCTGCAGTTGAGCGGGGTGCTATGATATCTCCAGACGGTCTTCTGGTGGTCGAGCATTATCGAAAAATCGCGCTCCCCGTTCCGGTCGGGAGGCTGCGGGTCGTCCGGGCCTACGAATACGGCGACACCGTGTTGACGGTTTATCGCGGAGAAGCAACCGAATGAAAATCGGCGTGTACCCGGGAACATTCGATCCGATCACCAACGGGCATATCGACATCATCCGCCGGAGCCTTCAGGTCTTCGACAAGGTGATCGTGGCCGTCGCCCCCAATCCCAAAAAGAAGCCGATCTTCGACATTCACGAGCGCGTC
>DATKAN010000026.1 GCA_035498035.1 Nitrospiria bacterium | reverse complement strand
GATCATGACGCCTGAATACCTCCGGAAACCGGCTTGAGGTTCATGGCCCCGTTTGAAATCAAATTCCGAGACCGAGCTCAGGCCGGCGGTGAATCAGGAAGGAGTATACCGGAATTGGGAACGACAAATCAAGAGGAGCTCGGCCCGCCGTTCTTGACTTTCTGCTCTTCTCAGCGCTACTTTATGACACGGGATAATATGAAGATCGATTCTCATTCATTCGGGCGGATCACGATTGACGGCCGGGTATACACCCGCGACGTGGTGATCTACCCGGAGCGCGTGGATGATCAGTGGTGGCGGAAGGAAGGGCACGAGCTTTGCCCGCAGGATCTCACCGAGATTCTCAATCAGGCCCCGGAGATCCTGGTGGTCGGCACGGGTGATCTGGGTTGTATGAAAATCCTGGACGACACCAAAGCGCTGCTTGATGCGAAGGGGATTCAATTAATCGCATTCCCGACCCGGCGGGCCTGCGAGGAGTATAACCGTCTCAGCAACGGCAAGAAGGTCATCGCCGCTCTTCATCTTACTTGCTGAAGCCCGCAGGAAATACAAACACTCCAGCTAAGGGTGATTCGCTAAATGGCACCCGTCTCTTTGTCCGAGGGGGATTAATTCTTGCGTGAAACAAAAGGAACCGTTGGAATCCATTTTCCCGTTCTTCGTTTATACCGTCCATACTCCTCCCCGAACCTCGCCTCCAGCCTCTCTTCCTCGTAGCTCGCGATGTAGTCATGGAAAATAAAAATCCCCGCAACCAGCGCGAGGGACAGGATCGATCCGGTCGAGATCGCGAATCCGAGATAGGTCAGTAGGCTTCCGAGATAGATGGGGTGCCTCACATACTTGAAGGCTCCGGTCGTGATCACGCCGGACGGACGCTCCTCCGGTCGGACGACGACATGCCCGGAACGTACAAGATAGACGGCGACCGCCAGCGCCAACCCCAGGAAGCCCAGCCGAACGGGCAGCGGAACGAAGTTCGAGAGAAACGTTGATCGATGAAGGATGAACGAGTCCCCGCCCCAAACAATCAGAAACATCGTGAGACAGGTCAACTGGCCGATGTGGCTGAAAGGGTGTTCGCCGTTCTCGGACCGCATCGTTGATTCCGCGCGGAGGAAATGACCGGATGGGCTACTCTTCAATCCCCGCCAGCTTCAGCGTATATAAATGATGGTACAGCCCTCGGCGCTCTAAAAGTTCGGCGTGGGTTCCTTCTTCGACGATCCGTCCCTTGTCCATGACGAAGATCCGGTCGGCTTTCTGGATGGTGGTGAGACGGTGGGCGATGACGAAGGTGGTGCGGCCCTTCATCAGCCGGTCGAGGGCGTCCTGGATGGCCGCCTCGGATTCGTTGTCGAGGGAGGAGGTGGCTTCGTCCAGGATCAGGAGACGCGGGGCTTTCAGGATCGCCCGCGCGATTGCGATCCTTTGACGCTGCCCGCCCGACAGGTTGATCCCCTTCTCGCCGACGATCGTGTCGTATCCTCTCGGAAAGGCCGTGATGAAGTCGTGCGCGTTGGCCGATTTCGCCGCCTCGATGATCTCGTCTTCCGTCGCGGCGAGCTTCCCGTAACGAATATTCTCTTTAATGGTCCCGCCGAAGAGGATGGTCTCCTGCGGGACCAGGCCGATCTGCCGGTACAGGCTGGCCCGTTGAACCGTCTTGACGTCGATGCCGTCGATCTCGATGGTTCCGGATGTGGGATCGTAGAAGCGATGGAGGAGCTGGATCAGCGTGCTCTTTCCGGCGCCGCTGGGCCCGACCAGCGCAACCATCTCCCCGGGCCGGGCCTCAAACGAGATGTCTTTGAGCACCGCGATCTCGGGCGTGTACTGGAAGCCGACCTGCTGGAAGGCCACTCGGCCTTCGATCCGCGGCATCTCCGGCGCATCCGGGAGATCCGCGACCTCCGGTTTCGTATCCAAAATTTCGAAAACGCGTTGCGTCGCCCCCTGGGCCTCTTTGATTTTCGAGACCAGATGGGCGAAGCTTCCGAACGGGCCGATGAGAATGCCGGCGTAGAGAATGAACGCGATCAGATCCCCCGGCGTGATGGCCCCGGACATCACCTGTCTTCCGCCGTACCACAGAATGCCCGCGGCCGCGCCGAAGGTCACGATCGTGATCAGCGGAATGAAGACGGCCAGGATCCTCGCCCGGGACAAGGCGGTGGCAACCATCTGATTGAGTTGATGGATATAACGGTTCTCTTCGTGCGACTCGGCCACGAACGACTTGACGATCCGGATGCCCGACACGGCCTCCTCGACGACGGTCGTGGTGTCGGCGGTGCGGTCCTGAATGGTCGTCGAGAGGCGTTTGAGCTTCCGTCCGAAAAAGGTCCCGATGAAAACGATCACCGGGATGACGGAAAGGATCAGCAGGCAGAGCCGCCAGTTCAGATAAAACAGGATCGAGACGCCGCCCACCAGGGTGACGATCTGCTTGGCCATGTCGATCGGAACATTGGTCCCGATGTCCTGGATCACCGCCACATCGTTGGTGAGGCGCGAGATCAACTCGCCGGTCCGCCGCTTGGCGAAGAAACTCACGGAAAGGGTCTGCAGGTGCTTGAAAAGGCGGATGCGGAAATCGGCCACGACCCGCTGGCCGATATAGGCGACGAGGTAGCTGTGGCCCATCGTCAGAAACCCCTGGACGATGAAAAGGCCCACGAGGCTCAACACCGCCGCGTTGAGGGCCGCGGGGTCGGGCTTGTGGAGAAAGGCGTTCACCACATCCCGAACGATCCAGAGCAGGCCGAGGTTGGTGGCGGCCACCGCCGCCATCAGCACGGCCGCCAGCGCCATCCGGCGAATATAAGGTTTTATGTAGGCAAACAGCCGCAGTAGATTTTTCATGAGACTCCTCCGCGACCATTATAGCTTACCCGTGAGATCTTTTGTCAATTCCGTCGAGTGCGGTTTGTCATTGGCGGGCGGCCTAAGGCGGGTTCCCCGTAGGGGCGATCCGGCGGGTCGCCCGGATCAAGGGCGAGGCACGGCCTAGCCCCTACATCGCAGGAAAGGATCCGCCCGTCCGGTTCGTCGATTCAGTTTTTCTTGAGCCCCCAGGGCGACTCGGACAGCCAGCGGGTCAGATCCTCGGCCGGAATCGGTCGGCTGAGGTAAAACCCTTGGGCCGCATCGCAGCCCATCGCCGACAGCCGGTCCAGGGTCTCCCGGCTCTCCACCCCTTCGGCCACGACCTTCAGACCGAGGTTGTGCGCCAGATCGATCGTCGACCGGACGATCACGGCATCGTCCGCGTTCGCGACCATGCCCATGACGAAGGACTTGTCCACCTTGACGGCATCGACGGGGAGTTTCTTAAGGTAGCCCAGCGACGAATAGCCGGCGCCGAAGTCATCGATCGAGAAACGGATATCCAAGGCCCTCAGCCGCTTGAGGATCTCCATCGCACGGGCCGGATCGGCCATGATCGCGCTCTCGGTTATTTCCAATTCCAGGCTGCGGGACGCCATGTCGCAGGTTCGAAACAATTCCGCGAATTGGTCGGGCAGTTGCAGATCCTGAAGGTTCCGGGCCGATAGATTGACCGCGACCGGCATATCGATTCCGGCCTGATTCCAGGATTTCCATTGGCGAAGGGCGTCGCTCAGGACCCATAGCGTGAGTTGCTTGATGAAGCCGGTGTGTTCCGCGAGCGTGATAAAATCATCCGGCGGGACCAGGCCGTGTTGGGGATGCTTCCAGCGGATCAGCGCTTCGACACCGATGGTCCTCTGGGTTTTCAGATCGACCTTGGGCTGATAATAAAGGAGGAATTCCCGGCGCTCGATCGCGTGGCGCAACTCCCCCATCAAGGCCAGTCGGCGCGGGCTGTGCCGGTCGTGTTCCGAAATGTAGACGGCAAAACCGCTGGAGGACTGCTTGGCCGAATACATCGCGACATCCGCGCGCCGCATCAGCATATCGACATCCTCGCCGTGTTCCGGAAACAGCGCGATGCCGATGCTGGCCCCGATCTCGAGAAAGAATCCTTCCACAGCAAACGGCCGATCCAGCGCCTCCAGGATCTTTTGGGCGGTCACGGTGGCCCCATTGATGTCCGTCGACGGCAGAAGCACCGCGAACTCGTCCCCGCCCAGACGCGCGATCGTGTCGGCTTCCCGCAGGGCGCTCAACACGCGCGGCCCCACCTGCTTCAACAAAAGGTCGCCGTGATGGTGCCCCAACGCGTCGTTGACGTCCTTGAAACGGTCCAGGTCCATCAGCAGGAGGGCCAGCGGTTTGCCTTCGCGTCCCGCGGCATGGAGCGCCTGACGGAGGCGGTCCAGGACCAATGTGCGGTTGGGCAGGTCGGTCAAGGTATCGTGCAGCGCCTGATATTCGAGCGCGGCCGCCTGCGTCTTTCGCTCGGTGATGTCCCGGACGATGGCCAGCACTTCGTCCGCCCCGCTCACGACAATCCGGGCCTCGTAATCGCGCCGATTTCCCTTTTCCAGGAGCGGATATTCAAAGATCTGCGTCTCTCCGGTGCCGAGCGCCTGATGCACATAGTGCATGATCGGCTCGGCGACCTCGGGCGGGAGCACTTCCCGAACCTCCTTGCCTAAAAATTGTATGGGAGGAACAAACGGCGCCATGCCCTTGGCCGGAATGAAATCGAGATAGACCCCCTCCCGGTTGATTCGAAACATCATGTCCGGCAGGGCGTTCAACAGGGCGCGGTTTGTGGCTTCGCTTTTTTCCAGAGCCTCCTCGGCCCACCGGCGCTCGGTGACGTTGCGAAAGCTCCATACCCGTCCGACGATTTTGTCCCCGATCCGATGCGGCTGGGAATAGCGCTCAAAGATCCTTCCATCCTTGAATTCGATGAAATCAAAGCTCTCGGAATCCGGTTGATCATACAGTTCCCGCACTTTTTTAAGGAAGACGTCGGGACTCTTCAACTGCTCCAGGACAAACGACAGCGCCTGGCTATCATCCCGTGACGACACAACGGACTTTGGGATCCGCCACAGATCTAAAAACTTCTGATTAAAACCGACGATCCGGCCCTGCTGGTCGACCACGAGGATCCCGTCGGCCGTTGATTCAAACGTGGCGCGGAGCAATGACACGGATTTTTCCAGCTCGGCCACGGCCTGCCGACGTTCGGTGACGTCGATGATGAAACCCTCCAGCGCCAGCAGTTCCCCGTTTGGGGAGAATACCCCCCGGCCCTGTTCCCAAACCCATTTTTCCTTCTTGTCAGCGGTAATGATCCGGTAGTTCAGCTGAAACGGCCGGTTCTCCCGCAAGGCGGCCTGCACGTCGTCCCAGACGGGCGTCTGATCGTCCGGATGGATCAGATCCCGCCCGTAGGAAACCTTCCGGTTCCCGAGCAGGTCGGAGGATTGGTAGCCGGTCAGATCATGGCAACCCTCGCTGACAAACTCCACCGTCCAGTCTTTGTCGTTTTTACAGCGGTAGGCCATTCCGGGTAGATTACCCATCAGGGTTGAAAGGACCCGTTGGCTTTCATGCAACGCCTCCTCGGCCCGTCTGCGATCGGTGATATCGGTCACGGTGCCGATATATCCGACCACCTGCCCGCCCTCGGTTCGTTTGGCCATCGCCTGACCAAGCACCCAGGTGGCGGAGCCGTCCGGCCTGAGGAAACGATATTCCAGCCTGAATTGTGTTTGCTCCCGGGCGCTTCGATACCACGCCTCGGTGACCAAGGCCCGATCGTCCGGATGAATCGCCTGAACCCAGCCCGCACCGCGGGCTTGCGCGGCCGTCAGACCGGCGATCTCGCACCAGCGGGAGTTGACATAGAGGCAGTCGCCCGGTGCGTCTGTTTCGAAAATGCCGACCGGTGAGACCTCGGCCAGCGTCTCATACCGTTGTTCGTTCTCGCGCAGCGCCTCCTCCACACGCTTGCGCTCGGTGATGTCGCGCGCCACTCCGAAAAAGCCGATCACTGTTCCGGATTCGCCGACCTGGGGAACGATCTTGTCCTCCACCCACCGATATTCCTCCGTCTCCTTGCGGCGAAGGCGATACTCCCGGATGCCGGTGGTTCGTTCCTCCAGGAATTTGCGCGTCGATTCCGTCACGGCCGGAACATCGTCCGGGTGAAGAATCCGGGCCCAGAGTCCCTCATCTTCGATAAACTCCTCCGGCCGATAGCCCACGATATCCTCCGTCCGTGGACTCATGAACTGGACCGTGCTCGCCAAGGGGTCGCCCCCGACTTGAATCGAATAAACAATCTCATCGATGTTGGTCAGAATCTTCCGGAGCTCTTCCTCGCTCCTCCGAAGCCACTCTTCCGCTTGCTTGCGGTCGGTGATGTCCTGGGCCGTCCCGTGCATCCGAATCGGCCGTCCGGCTTCATCGAGAATGACCCCGCCGTCGGCATGAATCATATGGACGGTTTCATCGTTCCAAATAATACGGTAGTCGTAGTGGAAGGGTTTTTGATCGTCCATGGCCTTCCGGGTTGTTTCGTCAATATAACCCCGATCGTCCGGATGAACATAATTTAAAAATGTTTCGTAGCTTACGCTCCTCTCCCGGGGTTTCAGGCCAAAAATTCGGAAAAGCTCATCCGACCAGGTGATGACGTTCGCCCGGATATCCCAGTTCCAGCTGCCGACACGGGCGATCTGCTGAGCCTCGGCCAGCTCCCGCTCGCTTTTCCTGAGCGCCTCCTCCGTCCTTCTCCGTTCGGTCGTGTCGTGCACGGTCCCGATCACGCCGATGATCTCACCCTGGGGGTTGCGGAACGGACCGTATCTTGCCGAAGTCCATCCCGTCCCGCCGGTTGCCTTGATGAAGATGGGAATATCCATGTACGCGAAGGTCTCGCCGGCCAAGGCCTTTTCGACACAGGCCTCGATTCCTTCCACGGCTTTTTTTTCCATCTGTAGCTTGCCGTTATGTTCCAGGTAAAGGGACGGCAGATCCCTCGGACGTTTCCCCAAGACTACCTCCGCTCGCAAACCGGTCAGTTCCTCCATATAAGGATTCCAGACCACATATCGGAGCTGTCGGTCGTACAGGATGATGCCTTCCCGAACGTCCGCTATTATCTGCTGGTTGAGTTGATCGGATATCTGGGAGCGCTTGGTCGGCGCTTTGGGGATCGATTTGACGCGCTTATTCCGCGCCCGGGTGGGACCGGACGACGGTTTGGTTTTATTGGGCATGAAATTGGGCTCGCTTTGTGCAGCCAGGCCTTGTTCGCCTGCATGGCCGAGTCCGTCGCGACGAAGCAGGGGATGGCCAAGCCGCCCTTATTATAATGACTTATAACAGTTTTAGTATATCTCTGGATGAGCAGCCTGTCAATCGGATCCCGCCCCTACCTGATCCGTAATTGTCGATAAAACTTCATTAAAACGATCATTGACACGGGGCGTGGCTTATTTTATAGTGTCGGAAGAAACGATATACCTGAAAGGGAGTCGGCCAAGGTCCGGTCTTGGACCAGGGACCCGGACCGGCCGGGTAAAAACCTAAAGGGTTAGGCTACAAACGATGAACGGGGCTCGTCCATCAAACGCCCTTACTTATTTATCACTACTAACCACACCGGCCATGACAAGAACAACCACGGCGACAATGAGAATTAACCAGAGAGGAAGATACGACATAGGAACACCCCCGTAAAGTGATTATTATGGCATCATCATGAGCTTTTGACCCCCAAGAAGTCAAGGGCTAACTTGTCCGGCGGTCAGAATGCCCGATCAATTCCCGGAGAAAATGGCTCATGCTTGAACTGTCCTTGGTCCTTGTGCTGGTGACGGTCATCTTGGCCGTCCGCTGGGTGATGAACATCGGATTCGCGGCCTCCACCCTGACAGAGCTGGGCTTGATCATCCTGACGGTCGGAATCTTCGAAGGGATACCCACCGGGATTTATTATCACGTCGTACTGTACCGGCTGCTCCACGGAAGGGGCGGGCTTCCGTCCGGATGGTGGATTTCCCCGGTCCAGTATCACGTTCAGCTGAGCGATGAGGAGGGCCGGCAAGTGCGGAGGTGGTTTTTTCTGGGCGGTCTCGGCTTCCTCCTTTGCATCCTGGGGGGGATGCTGGCCCTTTCAGGAATGGTTTTCGGATAAACGATCGATGGCTATCCTCATTAGGGAAGGGCAGGACCTCGATATCCAGCAGCTGCACGCCCTGTATCATCACGCCCCATGGGCAAAAGGCCGTGATCTCGACGGCATCAAGCGGATGCTGGAGAACACGGATTATGTGTTTTCGGCCTGGGACGGTCCGCGCTTGATCGGGTTCGCGCGCGTCCTGACGGATCGAATCTATCGCGCGACGCTGTGGGACGTGGTCGTCCATCCCGATTATCAGGGCCGGGGAGTGGGAGAGGCCGTGATGAAAACGATTTTGTCTCACCCGGTTCTTTCCGAGGTTGAAAAGTTCTGGTTGAATACGCGGGACAAGCAGGCGTTCTACGAGCGGTTTGGTTTTGTCCGAAGCGACCAGGGAATGGTGAGGGACCGCGCCGCATCGGGAGACTGTTGTGATTAATTTTGAACGGATGGTCGACACCTTTGTCTCGTTGGTTCGGATCGACAGCCTCTCCCGCGAAGAAGGAAAGATCGCGGAGCGCTTGGTCCGCGAGCTGAAGTCACTGAAGGGCGAGGTTTCCACGGACGACGCCGGGGCAAAGGTCGGGGGAGACAGCGGAAACATCATCGCCCGTTTCCCGGGCAGCAAGCCGGGCGCACCGATGCTGTTGTCGGCTCACATGGACACGGTGGTGCCGGGCCGCGGGATCCGGCCGATTCGCGAGCCGGACCGGATCCGGACCGACGGCACAACCATCCTCGGCGCGGACGATAAATCCGGAATCGCGATCATTCTGGAAGTCCTCACGGTCTTAAACGAGCGAAAGATTCCCCACCCGCCGGTCGAAGTGGTCTTCACGATCTGTGAAGAGGCCGGACTGGTCGGGGCCAAGCACCTGGATGTCCGATCGCTCCGGTCCCGGGATGGACTGGTCCTCGACAGTTGTCCGGCCGATTCGCTCTTCACCCGGGGTCCGGCGGCGGACAAACTCGAATTCACGGTGCACGGATTGGCCGCGCATGCCGGCGTCTGTCCGGAAGAAGGGCTCAACGCGATCAAGATCGCGGCCGAGGCGATCGCCCGGATGCGGCTGGGCCGGATCGATGCCGAAACGACCGCCAACCTCGGCCTGATCCAGGGCGGAAGCGCGGTCAACATCGTTCCGGACCGCGTCGTCGTTCAAGGAGAAGCCCGAAGCCACGATGAATCCAAGCTGGCGGCCCAATCCTCCCACATGGCCGAATGTTTTCAGGCGGCCGCCCGGCTGCATCGGGTCGTGAAGGACGGACGGGAAACACAGGCCCGGGTGGAGGAAAAGATCGAGCGGGACTATCCGCGGATGACCCTCGGCGAGGACGCGCCGATCGTAAAACGGATCATGGCGGCGTCAAAGAAGCTGAAGGTTTCAATCGCCTGCCGGAAAACCGGCGGCGGATGCGACGCCAATGTCTTCAACGGCCATGGGCTGAACGTGGCGAATCTCGGAACCGGGATGCGCGCGATCCATACCGTCCATGAGCATCTGCTTTTCCGGGAATTCGATCAGACGGCCCGCGTGGTGCTGGAGACGGTGTCGGGGGTATGAGAATATAGGGAACCGAAATGGAAATCGATCCGAAGCAGCTCACTTCCTCCCAGGCCTACGATCTGATGATCAGCATCGTCATCCCGCGGCCGATCGCCTTCATCTCGACCCTGAATTCCGAAGGGGTTCCGAATGCCGCCCCGTTCTCGTTCTTCAACGGGATCTCGACCGACCCGCCCATGGTCGCGATATCGATCGCGCGGCGAGGTACGGAGAAGAAAGGAACCCTTCGCAACATCGAGACCACGGGCGAGTTCGTGGTAAACATGGTCGACGAGGCCCTGGCGGAAGGGATGAACCGGGCCGCGGGAAATTATCCGCCGAACACGAATAAGCTCGAGGCGGCCGGACTTACGGCCAGGCCCAGCGTCAAGGTCAAACCTCCGCGTATCGGCGAGGCCCCGATCAGCCTGGAATGCCGCGTGGTACAGGTCCTGCCGCTCCCGGAATCCAAGGACGCCCTGGTCATCGGGCGGGTGGTTTACATTTATTTGAAGGATGATCTTTGGCGAAACGGCACGGTCGATCCGGCGCGGCTTCGCGCCATCGGCCGCCTTGGACAATCCAACTATTGCCGCATTCGGGACGTGTTCAAGCTGGAACGTCCGCAGACCGGGTGATCTGTTTTCAGACTTTCCTGATGCGGTGCTGATACCACAAAACGGCCAACAAGGTCTTGCTGTCCACAATCTGGCCGTCCACGGCCAGGCGGTACAGGTCGTCAAACGGCATGCGCACCCGCTCGATAAACTCGCCGTCATCCGGAAGATGGGACGACGCTTCCGAGAGCTCCCTCCCGAGATAAATTTCGATGGTCCCGGTTGAGAATCCGACCGAGTGATAATACTGGAAGAGCCATTCCATCTTGGCCGGTCGAACGCCGGTCTCCTCCTCGCATTCCCGTCGCCCGGTCTCTTCCTTGGACTCTCCGGGATTGATGATCCCGGCCGGGATCTCGAGGATCACCCTCCCGATCGCCTGACGGTACTGGCGGACCAGATGGACCGTGCCGTCCTCGGCGATCGGCAGCACCCCGACCGCATCGGGCGGCCGCACGATCTCCCGCACCGCCTCCCGTCCGTCGGGAAGCCGGACGATTCGTTCCTCGGCCTTGACGTATTTTCCGTTATAAACCGTTTTCGTACGGAGCAAGGTTTCCTCGAGGGACATTCGACGCCTCACTTTAATCCGCCGTTTCGAATCAGATCGTACAGCTCATCGTCCTGACCGATGTATTTTCCGTCCACAAAGATCTGGGGGACGGTCCACTCCCCGGTCTTTTCAACCAGATCCTCCCGGACCTCGGGGGTATCCGAGATGTCGATCTCCTCGTAGCGGATCCCTTCCTGCTCGAGCAAGCGCTTGGCCCGGACGCAGGAACCGCAAAATTTTGTTGTGTAAATCTGAACGGTCGACACTTAAAAACTCCTTTTTTTAATTCCCCATCAATGTGGTATCTATTCTAACACACACGGATCGTCGGCGTCAGGTCTTGTTTCATTCCCGTGTCCGAGGAACAGCTTCCTATGAGATGAGCGGTTCCTGAACAGGGATGCGGGACAGGATTTCCCCGGGCAGGGGATCAAACGGGCCGGGGTAAGGACGACCGGCCTGGTGAAAGGCCTCCTCCGTCATCTGGTCGATCGTCGCGATCGCACGGTTGATGTCGCGCGCATGATGGAAGGGCGTGTAAAGAAGGAGATCGTAACCCGCGATCAGATTGAAAGCCGGGTAGACGCTGTTTTGAAACGCGACCCGGGCCACCTCGGACCACTCACGCCCGATCCTCTCGCCGAAGGTCTCGAGCTGCATCCCCTTGACCACGGCGATGATGGGCAGAATCCCCAGTCGCGGCCGCGGCCCGGGATCCTCCTCTTCCGACGACGGTCCCATGGGAATGGAGCCGGGGCGCGAAAACATCTCCGCCAGCCGGCCGGGAGAGCTTTTGAGCCCCCATTCCAGATATTCCTTGAACGAGAGGACGCGATCGGCCGGGATGATTTCCTGTTCAATTTGAAGCCGCAACGCGGCTCGGAGCCTGGCGGGGTCTTCAAACGGCCGGCGGAAATCCCGCCCCTCGCGCTGAAAACCGTACAGGGCCGTCATGACGACCGCGAGCGGAACCGCGTGCGGGGCCTTGGGCCCTTTTTTTATCTTCTTCCTGATTTTTTGGACCATAATAATTGGGGGCCCGTGCGGATTAGGTCGAGAAGGGTCCTCCGATGCCCCCAAACCCCGCGCCTCTCGCGGCAGAGCCGCGAACCGGCTTGTTTCATGCCTTCAATAAATCCTCGACCGTGAAGAGGCTATCGACGGTATAACCCAGGTCCTCCAGGTGTTGACGCCCGCCTTCCTTTCGATCGATCAGGGCGATGACCTTCACGACCGTGCACCCGGCCCCTTTTAAGACGTTGATCGTCCGCTCGGTGGCCCGACCGGCGGTGAGGACATCGTCCACCACCACGACGCGCGCCCCCGGGGGAAGATGCCCTTCGATGTAGGCCATGGGACCCTCCGACTGGTCGAAGGGCTTGGGTTCCTTCCGTATGATGAAGGCCGGAATCGCACGGGGCTCTCCGTAACTCAGAACCGAAACCGAAGTGGCGATCGGATCGGCCCCGAGCGTCATTCCCCCGATTGCGTCCACTTCCAGGTCCGAGATGGCGTCCAGGATCAACTGCCCCACCAGAAAGGCCCCCTCGAAATCGAGCGTGACCTTTTTGCAGTCGATGTAGAAGTGGCTTTTTCTTCCGGAGGAAAGCGTGAAGATCGCTTCGGTGTTGTAAACGAACGAGCCGCGGAGTTTTGTCAATAGACGCTGGCGGAAGTTGACCCGTTCCTGTTTATCCATAAGCCCTTAAGAACCATTCACCCATGTGTAGTAGACCTTATCCTCCGGTCCGCGTACCCGCAGACATTTGTCCAGCGAGCAAGGCGAGCGAGAGGGGGAGGACTTCGACGAACTCAGTCGAGTCGTCCCATCCGGACTTCGGCGAACTCAGTCGAGCCGCTCGGCCGGCGGAGGGGGCGACGCAAGCCCCTATAATAGTTGAGGCAAACGGAAAATGCAAACGGGGGATCGGTATTTTGACTTTTGCCGCGCATCGACGTAATATGACGACGTTTCATCAAAGCGGCGGAGCGGATCACGGGTATGCGTCGATCGGGCCAATGGGGAATCGCCATCTGCATCGCGGCATCGGCCGCGATGAACGCCTGCCAAAACATTCCGTCGCGCCATGAGGCCGAACCCTCGCCCGGGCTTCTTAAACAGGTGTCGGCTTACCTCCGGGCCGACGATCAGGAAGCGGAGCGCCTTTGGCCCGGCCTTTCCAAGGAACCCGTTTCCGAACTGGAAGCGGCCCTCCGGAGCGTTCTGGAAACTTCCTTTCAAAATACCGCCCCGACCGGGATGCAGCCCGGCCGATCGATCCGCGTGGGCGACGATTCGATGCGCTACGGACTTTACGTCCCCGCCGCCTACGACCCTTCCCGGTCCTACCCGCTCATCCTCTGTCTGCACGGGGCCGGCTTTGACGGAGACACGTATCTGAACCGTTGGCAACCCCGGTTGGGCGAAGACTATCTGCTGGCCTGTCCCACAATGGAGGAGGCCGAGTGGTGGACGCGTCAGGGAGAAGCCCTGGTCCTGGCGGTGCTGTCCGACGTATCGCGCACGTATCACGTGGACCCCGATCGGGTCTTTCTCACCGGCATGTCGAACGGCGGCATCGGAACCTATCTGATCGGTCTGAACCATCCGGACCGCTTCGCCGCGCTGGTCCCCATGGCCGGCGCGTTTCCCGCCGCGTTGTTCCCGCTTCTCGATAATGCGAAAAACACACCCTTCTACATCATCCACGGATCGAAGGACCAGGTGATGCCGGTCCAGTACAGCCGGGACGTGGCGGCGTACCTGAAGCGAAGCGATTCCCCCGTGGTCTACCGCGAGCACGACCGCGTTCATCCGATGGCCGGCGGCCATTACTTTCCGAAGGAAGAGCTTCCGGACCTTCTGGCCTGGCTGAAGACTCAACGGCGGGCCGCGGAACCCCGCGAACTGTCGGTGGTCCGCGACCGGGATCATCCCGGCCGGGACGCCTGGGTCCGAATCGACGAAATCGATCCCGCGGCCGCTTCCTTCTGGGCCTCGGAACATCAACCGGAGGAGAGTCGGCGGCTCCAACGCGGCGCCTATGCCAGGCTCAAAGCCCGGGTGTCCGGGAACACCATCTTTGTGACCGCCGAGAACGTAATTCAATACAGCATTCTGCTTCCCGCGGATTTCGTGGACTGGAACAGGCCCGTACTGGTCTTCACCAACGGCCGGGTCAGTTTCGAGCAGCTGTTGCGGCCCGACAGCCGATCCTTGCTGGAAGAAGCCCGCCGCAGGCCCGACCCTCGCCAGACCGTCCTTTCAAGGATCAAAATCCGGGTCTCGCCCTAAACAAAGAAGTCCGTGAGATCGCTCAAAAGCGGTCGCTCCGGCTGTCTTTTTGACAATTCCGGGGCCTGGGCTATACTTGAACATAGCGAATGACTCTTCATAAATCATAAGGAGGCCCGTGCAATGTTCGGAAACGGAAATGGGAACGGAAATGGGAGCGGAACCGGCGCACAAAAAGATTCGGCGGACATGACGATTTATATGGGCAAGAACATGGAGTTCAAAGGGACTCTCAGTTTCGAAGGGACCGGCCGGATCGATGGAAAAGTGGAAGGGAAGATATTAGCCAAGGGAACCTTGTTGCTGGGGGAGGGCTCGGCCGTTTCAACCGAGATCGAAGGGGATACGGTAATCGTCGGAGGAAACGTGGAAGGGAAAATTACGGGTCGTCAAAAAGTGCAACTCCTCAAGACCGCGGTCGTGAACGCCGACATCTCCACGCCTTCCCTGTCCATCGAAGAAGGCTGTCAATTTAACGGGAACTCCAAAATGCTGGGCGGCGCGAATGCCACCCCCGCGGTCAAACTTTCGGAAAAGAAAGACCCCCGTTCCGCCGCCTGGCGGGAAGAGAACGTTCCCGTCGCTACGCATTACAAATAAGGACCAGTTTACCCGCCCCCTCTCCCCTTTCAAGAAGCGCGTGCGCGCGGGCAGCCTCAATCAACGGGATGCGCCCGGCAATCATGGGCTTGATTTTTTGCCGATCCAGAAAATCGAACAGCAGGGACATGGTGATGACAACGCGTTTTATTCCATGACCTTCCGGAGGGAACCGGCCTTACACGGGGACTCCAAAAACGGCTCGGACGAGGAGTCCGATCCCGTAGGTGATCCCCACGGCGCCGGCGACCATGGCCAGATTCATCATGATGCGCTTCCGGACGTCCATTCCGGACAGGAACGCAAGGATCATCGAGACCAGTATGGCCGCGACCCCGCCGGAAAATACCGGGACCATTGCGGTCTTCGCCCCGAACAGCACCGGCAGAATCGGAATGGCCGCGCCGGCGAAATAGCTGCCCCCGACGATTATGGCCGACCGGATCGAGGAATCCTCCGGCTCCTCCGATTCCCCGCCCTTGGTGAGAAATCGCGCCCTGCCCCGTTCCGTCCGTCGCACTTCGTTTTCGGAGTTGACGGCCACATAAGCGCCCGCCGCCATGGATAAGGACCCCGCAACGGCCGTGGTCAACCCGGCGATCAGCACCAGGGTCCCGGCGCCCAGAGCGGCAAAGAATCCGCTCACCGCCCCGATAATCTCGACCAGCCCGTCGTTGAACCCCAGGAAAATGTTCCGGATGCGGTCCGGGTTGATCTTCCGCTCCGCCATCCGGCTGACGATCTCATCCTCATGTTTGAATTCGTCTTCCAGAATTCCCCGCACCGCGGCGCCCAGCGGTCCGTCCTTGTATTGTTCCCAGACGGACAGGTACTTGCGGACCCCGTATATCTCGATCGCTTCAAGAACCATATGCACCGCGGTGGCGCCGAACAACCTGCAGGCCAGGACAATCAGCCGTAGCCGGAACCGGCGGGGAAAATCGAGGCCGGACACGGCACTGTTGAAAAATTTCTGCCAGAACGCGAGATGCTGGGTCTCGATCGCGATCAGCTCGTCCAGCATCGGTTGAAGATCGCGCCCCGAAATCTTACGCAGCGATTGGTAGAGCGTCAGATCGAACAGCTCGTCCAGGATCAGGTCGCGGGCCAGGCGGGGATCATGCTGCGCTTGGGTCGTTATCATTTGTCAGCGCGCCTCCCGATGACGAAGATCGGCAAAGACGAAGCCGTCGCGCTCCACGACGTCGCCGACACGAACCTCAACCGCCTTTTTGAACATCGGGCCGTCCACGGCGAAGGTGTGAAACTCGCCGTATTCTCCGCAAGGATCGACGGATTCCGGAAGCTCGTCCAGAAGCCCCGGCCCGAACTCGCGGCCGGCAAAGCGGGCCGGCAATTTTTTGGGATCGACGCAAGTCAGGTAGGCGCGCAGTCCTTCCGAGATCATTTGACGCGCGAGGCGATCGGTAGGAATTTCCCAAAGCGGAAAAATCGGCGTGATTCCGGTGTCCTTCAGTTTATCCTCCCGGTAAGACCGGATATCCCGGAGGAAAAGATCGCCGAAGGCCATGCAGCGGACGCCTCTTTCTTTTGAGGCATCGACAAAATCCTTCATGACGGATTCGTACTGGTGATTGCTGCAGGGATAGGGAATGTCCAAGGTCTCAAGCGGGAGCCCGACCGCCTCGGCCTGTCGCTTGAGGAGCTCCAGACGGACCGCATGCATCGCCACGCGCTCAAACTCGGCATTCACCGTTGTAAAAAGCCCGACGACCTCGAGATCGTCCCGCTGTCGGAGAAGATGAAGCGCCCAGGCGCTGTCCTTCCCGCTGCTCCAGCTTAATAGAGTTTTCATTTTCATTTTGTTCTTTTCAAAAGCTGCTTATCCACCCAGAAGGATAACCAGACAACGAACACCGTTACGACAATAATCACCATAACAAACATCCAGTATCGGTCGGGAAACCAATGCGCAAGACATATCGTCGCGACCAAAACAAGGAACATCCCCCCGGTCAGAACTGTGAAGCCGGCCCAAGTGTAATGAAACAGGTATGTGCGCTCCCTCCTCGACCTGCCTCCGTCCTGCTCACCTGTATATCCCTATCCTCTATCTTTGTCAACAGCGAGATTTGCCGATGGTCGGTAGGGGCAGACCTGCGTGTCTGCCCTGACAGGATGCCGGGCGCACACACGCATGCGCCCATGCGAATCGGTGGGTTTATTTCGAAGGAACGACCGTTATGTCTTACGCCCCTGAATCTTCAGCAAGGCGTCGAGGATCTCGGAGGGGCGGGGCGGACAACCGGAAATCTTGACATCGACCGGGATATGCCGCTCGACGGGACCGGTCACGGCATAACTTCCCTTGAACATCCCGCAATCGCACGCGCAGTCCCCCAACGCGATCACCAACTTGGGATCCGGCGTCGCGGCATGGACATCCTTCAGGGCCCTTTCCATATTCACCGTGACGGGACCGGTCACCACGAGCGCATCGGCATGGCGGGGCGAGGCCGCGATATGGATCCCGAAGCGCTCGGCGTCATAAACGGGGTTCATCAGCGCGTTCATCTCCATCTCGCAGCCGTTGCAGGAACCCGTGTCCACTTCACGAATCGTAAGAGAGCGACCGAACACCGAGGCCTTGTTCCGAACCGCCTCCGAGACTTCCGGACCGGGTTTAGTCGGCGCCGGATAACGTCCGGTCGCCTTTTCGGTCTTCAAACTTTTTCTGATGATTCTAAACATGCCTGCCTCCTCTTACAAATCCGTCCCCGCGTAAGAGAGATTGAAGCTCTTATTGATCAACGGAAAATCCGGGATTATATTCCCCAACACGGCGAACTGGATCGCCGGCCAGATCACAAACGATGGGTCCCGCACCTTGCACCGGTGTATTTTACCGTCGTCCCCGGCCATTACGAAATATAGAATTTCGCCCCGCCATCCTTCAACCGCCGAAAGGGCCCAGTCGCCCGGAGGCGGTGACGATGGCATGGCGGTCGAGATCGGCCCGGCCGGAAGGTTTTCGAGTGTCTGCCGAATCAAACTGAACGTCTCGTGAACCTCATCGATTCGCACGCGCATCCGTGCCCGGACATCGCCGTAACGATAACTCGGAACCTTGAAGGTCAACTGGCCATAGGCCGCGAAGGGACGGTCCCGGCGGACGTCCCGGTCGATGCTGGAGGCCCGGCCGACCACACCCATAACCCCATGGTCCCGGGCGGTGCGCTCTTTCAGAACCCCGGTCGTCTCCAGACGATCGGTGAGCGAGGCATTATGAAATATGATCCGGGACAGCTCGGTGAAGTCTTCTTCGACGGTGTTCACCTGCCGCACCACGGTGTTCAATCGATCCGGCGACAGGTCGATCGACAGCCCGCCGATTCGATTGACCCCGCGAAGAAAACGGCTGCCGCTGAGATGGTCGTTGAGCTGCATGATCCGCTCTTTCATCCGGCCGCAGTGGGCCAGGGCCAGTGAGTAGGCCGCGTCGTTGCAAATCGCGCCGACGTCGCCGATATGATTATGCAGCCGCTCCAGCTCCAAAAACAGACTGCGAAGATACTTTGCCCGCGGCGGAATCTCGATCCCGAATAGTGACTCGACCGCCTGACAATAGCAAAGGCTGTGGCCGAAGGAGGTGTCGCCCGAAACTTTTTCAGACAGCGCAACCCCTTCCGTCCATCCCAGGTTCTCAAAGAGTTTTTCGACCCCCCGATGTTTCCAGAAGTGGCGGACCTCCAATTGCATGATGGGCTCGCCGGCCACCGAAAACCGGAAATGACCCGGCTCGATGATTCCCGCATGAATCGGGCCGACCGGCACCTCAAACACGCCCTCCCCTTCGATTTGCCGAAAATGATACTCTCCGTCCTGCCGGCCCATGACATGGTTCCAGCCAAAATCTTTTTTCAGAGGGTGGGTTCCCTTCGGCCAATGCTCATGCCGAACCAGCCTGCGGAGGTCCGGGTGCCCTTGCGGAATCAGACCGAACATATCCCGTATTTCCCGTTCATACCATTTGGCCGCATGGATCCGAGGGGTGATGGAGGGAAACAATCGGTCTTGCCCCGAAAGTTCCGTCATTAAAATAAGCCACGGCCCCCCGCTGAGTGTAAACAGATAATAGATGCGGTACGCGGCAAGCCGGGGCCTCAAGTCCACGGCCCATTGCAAAGAGAGCGTTCCACGGAGAGCGGGGCCGTAATGGAGATGATTTGCAACCGAAGGGAGATCCGTCTTCTCCACACTCAGGACCGGAATTCCCCGCACATGATCCACACTCCGGATCTTGGCTCCAAACGTGGCCTGGATATTCCGAACAGCTTCGTTCAAATCCACCATGGCTCACCTCACCATAATCGTCGTCACCGAAAGGTTCATCAAGCGCTTCAAGGATTCCGGCATCGTGATCCCCATAGCGAGCAGCGCCCCCATGCCCACGACAAAAGCAACCTGTCCGAGTCCCCACGATTCACCCCGCTTCAAACGCTCGGGCGGGTCCCCCCAGACCATCCCCACGACACGATAGGTGAATCCTCCAAACGCAACCGCCGCGACAGCCAGAAAAGAGAGGATCAGCCCGAGGTTGCGGACTTCATCGGCCACCATCACCGTCATAAACCGCCCGATGTGGATGGTGTCGCTGGCGTAGACCTGTGTCGTAAGAGAAGTCAGGACCGAAAACTCGCTCACGAACATGGACAGCGGCGGCATCCCGACCAGCGCGAGCGCCGCCGTGATCAGGGCCGCGGCCGTCAGCGGCTGGGCCTTGAACAATCCGCGGACCTCCCCGATCTCGCGTGTGCCGAACCGGATCTGGAGATCGCCGGCGGCAAAAAAGGCCAGAGATTTGGCCAGGGCATGGTTGAGAAGATGGAAGAGCGCCCCGAAGGTTCCCAGGACCCCGCCGACCCCGAATCCGATCGCCGCGATACCCATATGCTCGATGCTTGAATAGGCGAACAATCGCTTATAATCGCGCTGCACGAGGATGAAAAGCGCGGAGACTCCGAAGGACAGGAAACCGAACCCCGTCAGGAGATTTCCGGCATACCCCGGCGAGACCGCCAGATCGACCACCATTTTGCTGCGCAGAACGGCATAGACCGCGACGGTTTCAAGAACACCCGCCAGCATCGCGACCACCGGAGCCGGGGCTTCGCTGTAGGCATCCGGAAGCCACGCATGCATCGGCACCAGACCGATCTTTGTGCCGTAACCCACCAGGATGAATACGAAGGCCAGCTTCACCACGTGAGGGTCGAGCTGCGCCGCAACCCGCACCAGGTCGGTGAGGTTCAGCGTCGCGTTGATCTCCCCGAGGGCCCGGACGGAGGACATATACATCAGGACCGTCCCGAACAGCGCAAGCGCGATTCCGACCGAACAGAGGATGAGGTACTTCCAGCCGGCCTCGAGCGACGTTTTCCGTTTGAAGAAATTGATCAGGAAGGTCGTGGCCAGCGTCGTCGCCTCGACCGCCACCCAAAGAATCCCGAGATTGTTCGCAAGCGTGGCCAGGATCATCGCGAACATGAACATGTGAAACAAGAAAAAGTACCGGCTCATCCGGGTCGGGGTCACATCCCCCTGCGTTCGATAATGCTCGAAATACGACCAGGCATAAAGCGAACTGATGAGGCCGATCACGGTGATGATCAAAAGAATGAAGGCCGAAAGCGCATCGATCAGAATCAAGTTCCGGAAGGCCTGAATCTCCCCTTCGCGCAGGACATGCAACATCACCGCAGCCTCGGCGCCGCTCAGAAGAAGCATCGTCGCGAGATTGATCCCGTGCAATAATTTGATATGCCGCAGCCCGAGACTGACAAAACCCGCGATAAGCGGGGTGATTAACAGGAGGGCCACCTCGATCATGGAAAATCCCCGCCCGCCCGAAAGATCCGTGTCATCGGGATGAAAAGATCGCGCAGAAATCCGGGCATATGGATCCCGATATAGCCCATGGCCATCAGATGGGCGATGAGCGAGACGGCGGCGAAGCGGCCGCCGCCGGGCGTCATCACAATACCCGCCTCTTTCGGTTCACCGAGAACCATCCGAAAGACCTGGTACACCAGCGCGGCAAACGCAACGGCAAGAAGTCCAAGGAACGTGTAGGCGATCCACGGTTGTTCGACATATACCCCGGTGACGATCAGTATTTCGCTGACGAACAGGCCGAACGGCGGCAATCCGGCCAACGCGAGCGCGGCCAGAAGCATCGCTCCGCCGACCAAGGGCATCCGCCGCAAAAGACCGGTCACACCCTCAATATTCCTGTGTCCGTACCGAAGCCACACCCCGCCGGCCGCATAAAATGCCGCGGACTTGGCCAGCGAGTGGTTGATCATATGGAATAACCCGCCGAACACCCCGACCGGACCGCCCGCCCCGAAACCCACCAGGACGATCCCGATATGCTCGATGCTGGAATAGGCAAAGAGCCGCTTGTAATCGCGCTGGATCAGCATAAAGATCGCGGCCGTGGCGATGGACAGCAAACCGAGACCCAACAGGATGGGGCCGGTGAAGTTCGGGCCGACGGCCGGGTCCACGATGCTCTTCATGCGGAGAATCGCATACATGGCCAGATTCAGCATCAGGCCGGACAGCAGTGCGCTCACCGGCGCGGGGGCCTCGGCATGCGCGTCCGGAAGCCAGGTATGCATGGGTGCAATCCCGGCCTTGGTGCCGTATCCGATCACAATAAAAATGAAGGCCAGCTCCAGCGCGGTCGGGTTCAGATCCGATGCGACGCGGTACAATTCACTCCACTGCAGAGCCTCCATCCGTACCCCCAGTACATGCTCGGACGCATAGTAGACCAGGACGGTGCCGAACAAGGCCAGCGCGATCCCGACGAAGCTGAGGATGATGTACTTCCACCCCGCCTCCAACGCCGTCTTGGTTCTCTCGAAGTTGATCAGAAGAGCCGCCGAGAGGGTCGACCCTTCGATCGCAATCCACATGAGGGCGATATTGTCCAGATTGGCCGCCAGGAGCATCGCAAACAGGTAGAGATTGAAAAAACAGAAAAACCATCCGTAGCGTTGAAACGACAGGTGCCCGCGAACCAGCTCTTCCCCCATGTACCCCAGTGCGTAGAGCAGGCCGGTGACCCCGACGAAAGCCAGCATGAGATCCAGAAACGCGCTCAGTGCGTCTGCGCGCAGAACTCCCGAGACAAATTCGGAATCCCCGCCCGCGTTCGTCACGACCGCGCCCATCGCTGCAATCAAAACGGCGGCGTGGATACACTGCAGCCGCTCCATTGACCTTTGACTTTTCATGACCAGGCTAAAGATAGCGGAGACCAACGGAGCGGTGACCAGACCGATCAGGGCCAGATCCATGATCACTCCGTTACAGGGGCTTGCATCGCCCCCTCCGCCGGCCAAGCGGCTCGACTGAGCTCGCCGAAGTCCGGATGGAGCGACTCGACTGAGCTCGCCGAAGTCCTCCCCCTATCGCTCTCCGCTTCCGGCGGATTGCTCGCTGGGGATATTTCTTCCAAGTCGCACATAAAGATTTACTCTTTCAAGGCCGTGAGCTTGGTGGTGTCCACGCTATCGAAGGTGTCCTGCAGCCGGTGGGTGTAGATCCCGACGATAAGGCCGGCCACGAGGACGTCGAAAAACACCCCCAGTTCCACGATCAGGGGCATCCCGTAAGCGGCGGCCGTGGCCCCCAAAAACAACCCGTTCTCGATCACCAGAAATCCGATCACCTGGGTCACGGCCTTCTTCCTCGCGATCATCGTAAAGAAACCGATCAGCACGATCGCCAGGGCGATCGCCAGGGAATCCTGGGTCAGAAGGAATCCCAGACTGATGATCGGCTGCGTGATGTAGAAGGCCAGGATGACCAATGCGCCGCAGATCAGAAGCGAGGACGGGATGTTAATATTCAGAACCAACTCCCGCGTGACGTTGAGACGCTCGATCACCGCTTTCAGGATCCGCGGAAGGATGATCACCTTGATGACGACCGTCAGAACGGCCGCGATATAGATGTGATACGCCCCGGTCAGGAAGGCGACGAGGGCGGCCGTGAGGGCCAGAAAAACGGACTGCAGCGCGAACAGATCCACGCAGGCGGACAGTCGCCGCTGCGCGATGATGGCAAAACAAGTGAGCAAGAGCAGTGCGGAACAGAAATTCACAAGCTGGGAACCGAGATCGGGGTGGATGACCATCGTGCGCCGTCAGCCTCTCAAGATGTAAAAGAAAATAATCGCCAGGAGCGAGAGAATAAACGCCAGTCCCAGAAAATCCGTCACGCGAAAGAGCCGAAGCTTCGCGAACATGGATTCGATCACCCCGATGACCACGGCCAGACCGCATATCTTGACCAACCAGACCGCGAGCCCGAACGCCATCCAGACCGGCTCCGGTTCGGTGGCGATCCCCCAGGGCACGAAGATGTTGCTGATCAAGGTCAGAAAAAGCAGCAGCTTCATGGCGGAGGCCCACTCGATCAACGCCAGGTATCGGCCCGAATACTCGAGGATCATGGCCTCATGGATCATCGTCAATTCCAGGTGCGTCGCGGGATTGTCGACCGGAACCCGGCCGGTCTCGGCGAGCGTCACGATGAACAGCGCCGCCAGGGCCATCAGATGCGGCGGCGGGTCCGTCACGACCCCCTGCAGAAGAGCCGTCTTGTGAACGATCGTGCTCAGGTTGGTGGAACCGGCCGTCAGGCCGACCGCAAAGATGGACAGAATCATCGCCGGCTCGGTCAGTGCGGCCACGATCGCCTCGCGGCTGCTTCCCATGCCCCCGAATGCCGACCCGGCGTCCAGCCCGGCCAGGATGAGAAAGAACGTTCCAAGGGCCAGAAGATAGACCACGGTGATGACGTCGCCCGCAAAGTTGAGGGGGACCTTCGACAAAAAGATCGGGACCAGCAGGAGCGCGGCCAACGTGGAAGCGAAAATAATGTAGGGGGACGCCGTAAAGATCCAGGAGGTGTGCGTGGAGGCCACCACGTCCTTGCGGAACAACTTGGCCAGATCATAATACGGCTGCAGCCAGCCGGGACCCCGGCGGCATTGAAGCCGGGCCTTCACCTTGCGGATCAGCCCGACCAGAAACGGCGAGACCGCAAGGATCACGATGGCCTGGGTAGCGGTTATCAGGATAGATTCCATCATCCCGCTCACCGAACCCATAATAAAAGAATGAGCAGCGTTATAAAAATATAGGACAGATACAGATGAAGGCTCCCGGCCTGCACGACGCGAAGCCGGTCCGCGATCCGGTTCAATACCCGCACCACGGGGTCGTAAAGGTACTTCTGAAACACCGGCTCGATGTGCGTTTCAAAACGCATCCGTTTGGCGAAGTAGTGGGATTCCTCCAACATTTCCGTTTCCAGCTTCACCGTCGGCCGATAGATCATGCTGAAGACCTGTTTAATCGGCTGGGTAAACCCGGTCGCGGTGTACTCCATCCGCGGCTTTAAATTGATCCCGCAGCCCCAGGTTTTGTAATGCCGCTTGCGAAGCCTTCCCCCGAGGGCCGCCGACGCCAGCAGCGCCGCAGGAATCAGGATCGCCATCAACGCCGCGAGCACCGGCGTCGAGATGCTGGCAAATCCGATCCCCGTCCCCGGCATGACCGCCAGCCCGCTCTCGGAGACGACGTGTCCGGCGATCGAAACCCCGGTGTAAGGGGCCGTGATCCGGTCGATCATCGGAATGACTCCCATCGGCGCGATGCCCAGGACGATGCAGAACAGGGCCATACCTCCCATCCCGATGCGCATCGTCCACGGCACTTCCCGGGCCTCCCGGGCATGGGCGCTTCGGGGCATCGCAAGAAACGAGATCCCGAAGGCCTTGGCAAAGCAGGCCAATGCGAGCACGCCGGTCAGGGCCAGCATCGCCGCGCCGATCGGGAGCATGATCTTCATCAGGACGTCCGGGATCTGGAAGCTCAGGAACAGGCTCTGAAACGTAAGCCACTCGCTCACGAAGCCGTTGCTCGGAGGAAGCGCCGAAATCGAGACGGCGCCGACCAGGAAGAAAAAAGCGGTCCAGGGCATCCTCTTGATCAGTCCCCCGTATTCCTCCATGTTACGCGTGTGCGTGGCATACGCCGTCGATCCCGCACCCAGGAAGAGAAGCCCCTTAAACATGGCATGATTGATCGTGTGATAGAGTCCGGCCAGGAGTCCGAGAGCCGCCAGATTGGACAGGCCGTAGGACTGGAAAATCATCCCGGCACCGATGCCCATGAGAATGATCCCGATATTCTCCACGCTATGGTAGGCCAGAAGACTTTTCAGGTCGTGTTCCATGAGTGCGTACATCACGCCGAGCAGGGCCGACACGGCTCCGATCGCCAGAACCGTAAATCCCCACTCCCAAGGAAAGGTCCCGCCCAGGAAATCGAAATAGACGCGGATCAGTCCGTAGATCGCCGTCTTGATCATGACCCCGGACATCAGGGCCGAGACATGAGACGGCGCGGCGGGATGGGCATAAGGCAGCCAGACATGAAGCGGCACGATGCCGGCCTTCGTCCCGAACCCGATCAGGGCCGCCGCGAAGACCAGCGTCCGGAATCCCTCCGGAAGCGGCGTGGCCGGATGGCCAAAGGTCTCGAAGGAAAAACTTCCGGTTTGCTGGTAGAAGATGAGGTAGGTCACGACGATGAAGGCGGTCCCGACATGGGTCATGATCAGGTAGAAAAATCCGGCGTAGCGCGTCTCAGGTTTTTCGTGCTCCGTGACAACCAGGAAGTAGGACACCACAGACATGATCTCCCAGACGATCAGAAAGAAAAACCCGTCATCGGCCAGGACGACCAAGGTCATCGAAAGAAGGAAGGCGTTGTAAAGCCCCCCCAGCGCACCGATGGAACGACGGCCCTCGAACTCCCGCACGTACCCGATCGCAAACTGGGAAACGGCCAACCCGACCGATGAAATGATCAGAACAAAGAAAGAGGCGAGAGGGTCCACGCGAACCTGGAAGGTCAGCAGCGGAAGGTTGGATGAAATGGAAAGGGTCGTGGCCGTCGGAGCCAACAGCCCCGCGAGGCCCAGCACGATCCCCGCAACGGATGCGGCCATGGCCGCCCCGTGTGCGACAAGATTTTGAACGTGGGGGTTCCGATAAAATAGGGGGGGAAGGAAAATTCCGGCTCCGTACAATACAACGACGGTCAATAAACTCGGCTGGACAATCCAAAACACGTCAATGGACAACAACCCACTCCTTGCAGCAGTTCATGGCCCCACTCCCAAGAATCGGATAGATCCCGGCTGAGCTAACCGATAGCTTATCAGAATATTGCACCATGGTGCAATTAGTTATTTTTTGCATTTAAAAGGCGCTTCATGTAGCATCTAGAAAGGGGGACGCCACCCGTCCAACGATTCCGAGGAGATCCTTCCGATGCGAAAGCACAAAGACCTTTTGGCCGTCTTGCGCCATAACCGTCAGCGCGTCACGCCGGCCCGGCAGATCCTGATTCAGTTCTTCATCGACAACCACGCCCGTTCTCTTTCGCTTCCCGAAATCCAGACGCACCTTCAGGATCGGCTCCCGGGAATCAACCGGTCGAGCGTCTACCGCAATCTTGAAATGTTGAAGGCGCTCAGCATCATCCAAGAGCTGCGCGTGGCCCGCAAAGGGCGACGCTATCAGTTCGTGTTCGAACGGCCGGTGCACCACTTCATCATCTGCAAGGCCTGCGGAAAGGTGAGCAAGGGCAAGCCTCATTTCTTTGAACGGGTTGAGCGCGCGCTCCAGGACATTCACGATTTCAAAAAAGCGAACCTGTCGATCACCTTCTACGGGTTTTGCAGCCGTTGTCGCGACAAGTGATGGGTGAAATCGGCGCCCCGCTTCCCGGACGGCGTTCTTGATAAATACCCCCCACTGTGTTAATTTAAAAGCCCTGACAAACCGCACACTACGAGCGTCGGCATGACACAAGAGATGACCTCACAACGGCCCGAGGCCTACAGCCCGCAAGCCATCGAGCCGGCCTGGCAGCGGCAATGGGAGACCGGCAAGGCCTTTCGCGTAGCCAAAGATCCGAAGCGGGCGAAGTATTACTGTCTCGTGATGTTTCCCTACCCGTCCGGCCGGATTCACATGGGCCACGTCCGCAATTACGTGATCGGGGACGTCGTCGCCCGATACAAAAGCATGCGCGGCTTCAACGTTCTTCACCCGATGGGATGGGACGCCTTCGGCCTCCCGGCCGAGAACGCCGCGATCGAACGGGGGGTTCACCCGTCGAAGTGGACGAAGGAAAACATCGCCACCATGCGGACGCAGCTCAAGCGGCTGGGCCTCTCCTACGACTGGGAACGCGAGGTGGCGACCTGCGACCCGGACTACTACAGATGGAACCAGTGGTTCTTCCTCAAAATGTATGAGCGCGGGCTGGCCTACAAAAAAAAGTCTTCGGTCAACTGGTGCCCGTCGTGCGAAACGGTCCTGGCCAACGAGCAGGTGATCGACGGGACCTGCTGGCGATGCGGCAGCACCGTCGTCCAAAAGGAGCTGGAACAGTGGTTCTTCAGAATCACGGCCTACGCCGAGGAGCTGCTTTCCGAATGCGACCGCTTGACCGGCTGGCCCGAACGGGTCCTGACGATGCAGCGGAACTGGATCGGCAAGAGCATCGGCGTCGAGGCCGACTTCCCGCTGGCCGACGATTCCGACAAGGCGGTCCGGATCTTCACCACCCGCCCCGACACGCTGTTCGGCGCGACCTTCGTGACGCTGGCGCCCGAGCATCCGATGGTGGAGGAGATCATCCGCGGGAAAAAGGAAGCGGCCGCCGTCCGGACCTTCGTGGAGCGGATCAAGAAGCAGGACAAGTCGGTTCGGATCGCCGAGGACATCGAAAAAGAGGGGGTCTTCACCGGCGCCCATGCGATCAACCCGATGACATCCGAGCGCGTCCCGGTCTGGATCGGGAATTTCGTTCTGATGGAATACGGAACCGGCGCGATCATGTGCGTTCCGGCTCACGACCAGCGCGATTTTGAGTTCGCCAAAAAATACGGAATTCCCGTCCGGGTCGTGATCCAGCCCGCCTCAGGCGGGCCGGAGGGAACCCTCCGGTCGGAAGACCTGACGGCGGCCTATGTCGAGGAGGCCGGACGGCTCGTCCACTCCGGGAAATTCTCCGGCTCGTCCCCCCGCGAGGCGCAGGAGAAGATCGCGGACACCCTCGAATCCGAAAAACGCGGCGCGCGCCGGGTCAATTACAAGCTCCGCGACTGGGGCATCTCCCGGCAGCGGTACTGGGGCACGCCGATCCCGATCCTCTATTGCGAAACCTGCGGGACGGTTCCGGTCCCCTACGAGGACCTGCCCGTCACGCTGCCGCAGGACGTCGCCTTTACGGGAAAGGGCGGCTCGCCGCTGGCCGCGGACAAAAAATTTCTGAATGTAAAATGCCCGAAATGCAAGGGCTCCGCCCGTCGGGAAACCGACACGATGGACACCTTCGTCGATTCCTCGTGGTATTTCCTCCGGTATCTATCGCCCCGACTCGATTCGGCTCCGTTCGAGCGTCCGGAAGCCGACTACTGGATGCCGGTGGATCAATACATCGGCGGAATCGAGCATGCGGTGCTCCATCTGCTCTACGCCCGTTTCTTCACCAAGGTCATCCGGGATCTGGGACTCGTGAAGGTGAACGAACCCTTCACGAACCTGCTGACCCAGGGAATGGTCTGCATGGAGACCTACCGTTGCGAAGAACACGGCTGGTTGTTTCCCGGCGAGGTGATCGGCTCGGAGAGGGAGGGGTGGCGCTGCCCGCACTGCAGGCGGCCGGTCGAACGGGGCCGGGTCGAGAAGATGTCCAAATCCAAAAAGAACATCGTCGACCCCGAACAACTCATCGCCAAATACGGCGCGGACACGGCCCGGCTGTTCTCCCTTTTTGCCGCCCCTCCGGAAAAGGACCTCGAATGGAACGACGCGGGCGTCGAGGGCGCCGCACGGTTTTTAAACCGCGTCTGGCGCCTGGTGACCCAATACGGGGCCGCAAAGGCATCGGCTCCCGCGGTTGGACATCTGGATCCCGATCGGCCCGTCGAACCGCAAGAGACCGCCCTTCGTCGCAAGACACACCAGACCGTCAAAAAAGTGACGGAAGACCTGGATCATGACTTCCAGTTCAACACGGCCATCGCCGCACTCATGGAGTTTTACAACTCGATCACCGAACGGGAACGCGAAGTCGGAACGGCTCTAACCGGCCAGGCAGTAGATACCCGGCGAGCGGAAGCGAGCGAGAGGGGGAGGCTCCAGCCGGCTTCGCCGGTGGAGGGGGCGACGCGAGCCCCTGCATTGGACGAGGCGGTCCGGACCCTTGTCATCCTGATCTCCCCCTTTGCCCCTCATATCGCCGAGGAACTCTGGAAACGACTGGGCCGCGCCGACGGCGTCTTCCGTCAGCCCTGGCCGAATTGGGACGAGGCCTGTCTGAAGACCGACGAGGTCACGATCGTTCTCCAGATCAACGGGAAACTGCGAAGCCAGATCCGCGTCCCGGCCGATCTGGACGAAGAGGGCATTCGAAACCGGGCCTTGGCCGATGGAAAGATCAGGGATTGGATGAAGGGACGGGCGCCGAAGAAGGTGGTCTACGTCCAAGGCAAATTGGTGAATATCGTCGTATGAAAATTCACGGATTGGTCAAACAATCCAACGGTGGGGCGGCCCGGAGAGGCCGCCCGCAACCAGAGCGGGCGCACAGGCCCGCCCCGACATTTCTACTGGGCGCCTTGATCCTTTCCCTCCTTCCCGCCGGCTGCGGCTACCATCTTTCCGGCAGCAACCGGCTTCCGCCCGATATCCAGACGATCGCCGTTCCGGTTTTTCACAACAACACCTTCGAGTCCACGCTGGAGCAAACCTTGACCGCGGCCGTCAAACAGGAGTTTTTGACGAACAGCCGCTTGAAGGTCGTGAACGATCCGGATGAGGCCGATCTCGTGGTGAAGGGAACGATCGTCTCCTACGGACTCACGCCCCTGTCCTTCGACCGCACCCGGAGCGTGGTGCTGGAGTACCGGGTCATTATCCGGGCCGCGGTCGCGGTCGAGGCCCCCCGCACGAAGAAGGTCCTCTGGAATGACGCCGGAATGGAGGCGGTCGCGGAATACCTCGTCAACCCCGACACGGCCGCGAACCAGGTGGCGGAGGACCACGCGGTCGCGGAGGCCAGCAAGCAATTTGCCGAAAACGTCGTCCACCGTGTTCTGGAGGGGTTTTGATGCCCTCCCGTCCCGGGGTGTTTAGCTATCATGACTTCCTTCACACGCTGGAACGCGGAACCGTCTCCCCGGTTTATCTCTTCACCGGGGAGGAGGAATTCCTGATCCAGGCCGCCATGGACCGGCTGCTTCGCGCCGTCGTCGATCCCGCGACGAAAGACTTTAATTACACCGTTCTGGACGGCGAATCGTCCTCCGCTGACGCCATCCTGACGGCCGTTGAGAGCCTCCCGGCCTTCGCCCAGCGGCGACTGGTCCTGCTCAAGAACGCCGATCAGCTCCCGGCCGCCGAGGCCAACCGCCTCGTGGCCTATATCAAGAATCCTTCCCCGACCACCTGCTTCGTCTGCATCGCCCCGAAGTTCGATGCGCGGCGGTCGTTTTTTCAGGCGTTGAAAGCCCAGGCCGCCGTCATGGACGCCAGGCCCCTCACCGATGCGCAGGTCACGGCCTGGCTCAAGGCCCAGGCCAAATCCCTGGGCCGCGTCATTTCGGAGGACGCCGTGCTTTTCTTGAAGGAGCGGGTCGGACGCGATCTTTTTCCGCTTCAGAATGAACTGACGAAGGCCGTCCTCGGCAGCGACCAACAAGAGACGATCGAACTGGAGGACGTGCAGCGGGCCTGCAGCGCCTCGGGCGGGGCCTCGGTGTACGACCTGCTGGGCGCCCTGTCTCGGCGCCACCTGGCATCCTCCCTTCGGACGCTGACGCGCTTGCTGGAGGAAGGCGAACCGCCGCTGAAAATCCTGTCGACGGTCGGCTACCGGTTTCGGCTGGTCTGGAAAGTGAAACGCGCGATGCAGGCCGGGCATTCCGATGCGGCCCTGATGCGGATGTTCGGACTGGGTCAATGGGCCGCCGGGCCCGTGATCGCCTCGGCCCAGGCCTATGCGGAAAAAGACCTTCGCTGGGCCTTTCAGCGTTTCCTCGAAACGGACGCCGGGCTCAAAGGGGGCGCCCTTTCCCCCAAACTGCTCTTAGAGCTTCTGGTGTTCGACCTGTGCTCCGGAAAGCAGAAAGGGCTACGCCGATTTCTGGGTCGGCAACCCCTTCTTTACCTTTGATGTCAGGCGGGAGATCTTGCGGGAAGCGGTGTTCCGGTGCAGGACGCCTTTCGTGACGGCCCGGTCGAAGGCCGAGGTGGCCTTGAGCAAAAGGGCCTTCGCCTCGTCCAGTTTTTTAGCCGCCATCGCGGCGTTCATCTTCTTGACGAGCGTTCTCAGCGAGGATACCACAAGCTGGTTCCGGGTGTGGCGTTTTTTCGACTTTCGTGCTTGTTTGATCGCGGACGCGTGATCAGCCATTTAAACTCCTTTTTGTGTTCGGGTGAATCCGAAGGTGTCGATTTGTACCATGAAGGCGTTATGACAGTCAAGGAAATTTTCGTAGGGGCCTACGGCCGCAGGCCCTCACATAACAAATAATATCTTCGGGATAATAGGGGCAGGGCGCGCCCTGCCCCTGCCAACATATTTGACCCAAGAACGCCGACAGATCGCCAAGGCCGCCGGATTGATCGGTCTCGCCACCTTTTCCAGCCGGATCATGGGCTTCGTCCGGGACATGGTCCTGGCCCGCCTCTTCGGGGCCGGCATGGCCGCCGACGCCTTCTTCGTCGCCTACCGGATCCCCAACATGCTCCGCGAGCTGTTCGCGGAGGGCTCCATGTCGGCGGCCTTCATCCCCGTCTTCACGGAATACCTCGGTAAACGGACGAAGGAAGAGGCCCGCGAACTGGCCTCGGCCGTCTTCACGGTCCTGCTGACGACCGTGGCCGTCATCTGCCTCCTGTCCATCCTCGCCGCCCCCTGGATCGTCGGGGCCATCGCGCCGGGCTTCGCGGCCGAACCGGGGAAATTCGACCTGACCACGATGCTGAGCCGCTTCATGTTTCCCTACCTCCTGTTCATCAGCCTGGCCGCGCTCACGATGGGCATGCTCAATTCGCTGCGGGCCTTCGCCGTGCCGGCCTTCTCGCCCGTGATGTTCAATGTCTGCATCATTACGGCGGCGTTGTGGCTGTCGCCCCGCCTCACCGAACCGATCTTCGGCGTGGCGATCGGCGTCGTGGCCGGCGGCGCGGTCCAGTTTTTCATGCAGCTTCCCAGTCTCCGGCGCCACCGGATGATGATCGGATTTCGTTTCGATCCGCTTCATCCGGGCGTGAAGCGGATCGGACGGCTGATCCTGCCGGCGATGGTGGGTTTGTCCGTGACGCAGGTGAACATCCTGGTGAACACGCTCCTGGCCTCCTATCTTCCCGAAGGCAGCCAGACCTACCTGTTTTACGGTATGCGGCTCGTCCTCTTTCCCTTGGGAATCTTCGGCGTCGCGCTCGGGACGGCCATCCTCCCGACGATGGCCCGGCAGACCTCCGACGGCCAGATCCATGAATTGAAGAAGACGCTCTCATTCGGGCTCCGGCTGGTTTTCTTCATCATCATCCCGGCCATGATCGGGCTGATGACGCTTCGGATTCCGATCATCCATCTTTTTTTCCAGCACGGCCGATTCACGGCCCAGGCGACGGTCGGCACGGCCGCCGCCTTGCTGTTTTATTGCTTCGGCCTGCCGGCCTTCGCGGGGATTCGGATCGTGGTGGCCGCCTTTTATTCCCTGCAGGACACGAAGACGCCGGTGAAGGTCGCCGTCACGGCCATGGCGGTCAATATTGTACTATGCCTTCTCCTGATGCGGCCGTTGTTGCACGGAGGCCTGGCCTTGGCCACGTCTCTGGCGGCCGTCGTAAACTTCGGCCTGCTGGTCCGGATCTTAAACCGCCGCCTCCACGGCATCGCCTGGACCGAGATCCTTCGCTCGGTCGGAAACACCGTCGCGGCCACGATACCGGTCGGTGGGATCGGATGGGCCGTCGCGCGCCAGGACCTCTGGTCCTTCCCCGGCGAATGGTCCGCAAAGGCGGTCTGGCTTTCCGGCGGGATCGGCCTGTCGATCTTGAGTTACATCGTGGCCAACCGACTCTTGCGATCCGAGGAACAGGCCTTCCTCTGGGATATGGTCAAGGCCAAGATCGCGAAGAAATGGGCCCGGCCGCAATGAAGGCCCTGATCCAACGCGTCCTCGAGGCGCAGGTCAGCGTGGAGGGAGAGATCGTGGGCCGGATCGGTCCGGGTCTGGTCGTGCTCCTGGGGGTGGCCAAAGAGGACGGCGAGCGGGAGGCCGACCGGCTCGCCGAGCGGATTTGCGTCTACCGGATCTTCGACGACGAGAACGGCCGGATGAACCGCTCGATTCAAGAGGTCGGCGGACAGGTCCTGGCCGTTTCCCAATTCACGCTGGTGGCCGACGTCGCGAAAGGAACCCGCCCCAGTTTCACCCCGGCCGCGGATCCGGATCGGGCCGAAAAATTATACCGACGCTTTGTCGACCGGCTCATCGCCGCCGGCCTGACGGTCGAAACCGGCCGCTTCGGCGCGCGGATGATCGTCTCGCTTCACAACGACGGCCCGGTGACGTTTCTCCTTGAAAGCTGAGGCCCGAAGCCGGGGGATTTGTTCTCCGGTTTTATTTTTGCTATAGTAATCTTATGCTACGCGCGGTGATTTTCGATTGCGACGGGGTGATCGTCAACAGCGAACCGCACCACCTGACGGCCTTTCGGGAGGTGCTGGCAGAGGAAGGGATCCGTCTGTCCACCGAGGACTACTATTCCAAATATCTCGCGATGGACGACAAGGGCTGTTTCGAAGCCGTCCTGCGTGCCCACAACCGTCCGGTCGACAATAAAATCCTAAAAAACCTGATTATCCGGAAGATGGAAATCTACCGCCGGCTCTCCCAGCAGGAATTGATCCTCTATCCCGGCGTCGTGGATCTGGTCAACGATCTCAAGGACCGCTACCGGCTCGCGATCGCCTCCGGCGCCTTTCGCGGCGAGGTGAAGTTCGCTCTGGACAAAGGCGGGATGCGCGGGGCGTTCCCCGTGCTCGTGACGGCGCAGGACGTCCGGAACGGAAAACCGCACCCCGAGGCCTTTCAGACCGCCCTGGCCCAAATCAATCAGACCGAGCCGAAGCCGGCCCCGCCGATCCGGCCGGAGGAATGTCTCGTGATCGAGGATTCGTTGCACGGGGTCGAGGGCGCCCATGCCGCCGGGATGAAATGCCTCGCGGTCAGCAATTCCTATCCGAAGGAAAAACTCACCCACGCGGAACGGGTCGTCGAAAGTCTCGAAGGGATCCGGCCGGAAGAGCTCGAAAAACTTTTTTAGAGGCTCCTTATTCGTCCCCGCCGGAGGTCCGGCCCTGCGAGATTCTCGTCACGGCAATCCGGATCCGTCGCTCGCGCGTCTCGGGCCGCTTCGCCGACTCGATCCAACGGACATACTCTTTCTTGTGGGGTTGGGACAGGCTCTCAAAAAGCTTCCGGGCGGTCTTGTGCTGGGAGAGCGCCGTCATCAGATCTCGGGGAATTTCGACGCTTCGAAGTTCGGTATCCTTTTCAAGAACCACCTCCACCGCCCGGCCCTCCTGGATCTTGGCCCCTTCCCACATCTCTTTGTTGACCATCATAAAATGCTGGCCTTCTCCCATCGGGAAGAGGGAAGAGCGGAAGGGAAACCCGTTGATCGTGCCTTTGACCGGAACACGGGCCCGGGTTCCGAAGACTTCCTCGACCGAGAACGGCATTCGGAAGACGGTCCAGGCGTCCTCCTCGCCCATCGATTCGAGCCGGGTTTTAAACGCATGAACCCCCGGACGGGATTTGTCTTTGTTCCTGGAAACCGACATCGCAGATCCTTTCCGCGAGGTCACGCCGACGATTACTCGCAGATCGCCCCTTGGGAGGCGGACCGGACGTATCGGGCGTACTTGGCGAGCGCGCCGTGCGTGTATTTGGGCCGGAGCGGCTTCCATTTCTTAAGCCGCCGCCGGATCTCGTTCGCCGTCAGTTCGACATCGATCCGGCGCCGTGTCGCGTCGATGCGGATAATGTCCCCGTTTTTCACGATCGCGATCGGTCCGCCCGCGGCCGCCTCGGGGGCAACATGGCCGGCCATCAAGCCGTGCGTCGCCCCCGAGAAACGCCCGTCCGTCAGCAGCGCCACCGAATCGCCCAGACCCTCCCCGACCAGCGCCGCCGTCAAGGCGAGCATCTCCCGCATCCCCGGCCCGCCCTTCGGTCCTTCGTACCGGATGACGACCACGTCCCCGGCCTTGATCCGCCGGGCTTTCACCGCGGCGAAGGCGTCCTCTTCGCGGTTAAACACCTTGGCCGGACCCCGATGCGTCAGATTCTTCACCCCGGCGACTTTCACGACGCAACCCTCGGGCGCAAGATTGCCCTTCAAGATCACGATCGCGCCGGTGGGATTGATCGGAGATTGGACGGGATGCACGACGTCCTGGTTGGCCGGGAACCGGACCTCTTTGAGATTTTCTTTCACCGTTTTTCCCGTTACGGTCAGCGCGTCCCCGTGCAGCAAGCCGGCCGAAAGCAGTTCCTTCATGACGACCGGGATCCCGCCGACCCGGTCGAGATCGACCATGACATAGCGCCCGCCGGGCTTCATATCGGCGATATGGGGCGTCCGGCGGCTGATTCGATCGTAATCCTCGATCCGGAGCTTCACCCCGGACTCATGGGCGATCGCCAGGAGATGCAGGACGGAATTCGTGGAGCCGCCGATCGAGACGCAGACCGCGATCGCGTTCTCAAGCGACCGGCGCGTGATGATGTCGCGGGGCTTGATTCCCAGCTTTAGTAAATTGAGAACGGCCTTGCCGCTCTCGAAACAGACCCGGATCCGCCTCTCGTCGACCGCCGGGACCGACGCGCTTCCGGGGAGCGACATCCCCAGCGCCTCGATCGCCGAGGCCATCGTGTTGGCCGTGAACATTCCGGCGCAGGAACCCTCGCCCGGGCAGGCGGCATTCTCCAGGGTCTTCAATTCGCTCGACGAGATCTTGCCCATGGTGTAGGCCCCGACTGCCTCGAAGACATCCTGGATCGTGACGTCCTTGCCATGAAACGTTCCGGGCATGATCGTGCCGCCGTAGATAAAGACCGAGGGGATGTTCAGCCGCGCGCTGGCCATCACCATCCCCGGCAGGCTCTTGTCGCAGCCGGCGATCGTGACGAGGCCGTCGAACCGCTGGGCGAAGGCCACCAGCTCGACTGAGTCCGCGATCGCCTCCCGGGTCATGAGCGAAGCCTTCATGCCTTCGTGCCCCATCGCGATGCCGTCGCTGACGGCGATCGTCCCGTATTCGATCGGCATCCCGCCCGCCTCGCGCACGCCTTCCTTGGCATGCTGGGCCAGGCGGTTCAAGTGAATGTTGCACGGCGTCACCTCGTTCCAGGAGCTGGCCACGCCGATATGCGGCCGGGCCAGTTGTTCATCGGAGAACCCCATCGCGTGAAACATGGCCCGGTGCGGCGATCGCTCGGGGCCTTCCATCACATCGCGGCTTCGGGGTTTCAACTTGCTTGTCTCGTTCGAGCCCATTTATTACTCCTTCCGGGCGTTCAAAGAATCCGTAAATACGGGAGCTTATTTTAAGAGAATTACGGCCGATTTGCAACGAAAAGATGGATCAAGCGAGGGGATGCCGTGAAGGATGCGTTTGCTTTCACGAGGCCGGCTTGTTATACTCCACGCTGAAAACACGCTCCCGTTTCATTTGAAAGGACCGACTTTGAGAATCGAATTGGGACAAGACGGTTGTCAGTTATGAGGGCTCTTCTCTACGGCATTTTCTTTCTCTCGGGAGCTTCCGCGCTTATCTTTGAAACACTCTGGTTCCACCAGGCGGGTTTGGCGTTCGGCAACAGCGTTTGGGCATCGAGCCTCGTCCTCTCGGGCTTCATGGGCGGGCTCGCGCTGGGCAACGCGCTGGCCGCGCGCTACGGCGATCGCCTGGGCAACCCGATTCGGGTCTATGCGATCGCCGAGCTCGCCATCGGGCTTACGGGGGTGGGGCTCATCTATCTGTTTCCGGTCCTCGGAGCGGTGCTCGCGCCCTGGCTTGGCCCGTTCTTGGATCACCCCTGGGTCCTGAATCCGATCCGACTCTTTATCGCCTTTATCCTGCTGCTGATTCCGACCACGGCGATGGGAATCACGCTGCCCCTGCTCACAAAGGCTCTCTCCGGCCCCGCGGAGAATTTTGGACACGTGCTGGGCCGACTGTACGGATGGAACACCGTGGGAGCGGTCGTCGGAGTGGTCCTGGGCGAATTGGAATTGATCCGCATCCTTGGGGTGCAAGGCACAGCGCTCGCCGCCGGGGCGCTGAATACGGTTGCCGCCGGCGCCGCCGGATGGCTTGCGGGCAAATCCCCCGGTCAGACCCCGGCCTCCGGGCCCCCCGTCCGGGAGGCGCTTCCTTTGGATAAGGGGAGCCGTTGGCTCGCGGCCGCGTTTCTCTCGGGATTCTGCCTGCTCGCCCTGGAGGTGGTCTGGTTCCGCTTCCTGCTCCTTTTTATACTAGGCCATACGGTCGCGTTTGCGCTTATGTTGGGGATTGTACTGGCGGGCATTGCGCTCGGGGGCTTGGCCGCATCCTATATGCTGCGGCTCTGGCCCGATGCCCACCGTTTAAATGCGCCGGTTGCTTTCTCGGCCGGTTCCCTCTGCGTGGTCTCCTATGCGACGTTCCCGTTGGTCATTCACCCCTATGGAACCCTCGAACTTTTTAAGGCCTTGGATATCGTGCATCTGGGTCTTCCGCTCATGTTCCCGGTCTGTTTTCTGTCCGGTGTCCTGTTTACGTTCCTGGGCGCGGCCCTGCGGAATGATCTCGCCTCGGAAACCGCGACCGTCGGAGCGCTGACCTTGACCAACACCATCGGCGCCGCGTTCGGCTCACTGGCCGGCGGATTCTTTCTGCTTCCCGTCTTAGGAATGGAACGGTCTTTTTTTCTCCTGGCGCTCCTCTACGGCGGCATCGGGGTGTGGCTGCTGGTGAACGGCCCGGCCCCGCGCCGGATCGCCACGGTCGCCGCCGTCGTGTTTCTGCTCATCGCGGCGCTGTTTCCCTTCGGATCCATGACAAGGGGCTACCTCACGCTCCCGGTGAAGCGTTTTATCGACGAAGGCGCTCCGGGACGGATCGCGGCGATTCGCGAGGGCTTGACCCAGACCATCATCTACTTTGAAAGGACCCTGTGGGACAAGCCCCTGGCTTACAGGCTGCTCACCAACTCCTACTCGATGTCGGCGAACGACTACAAGGACCGCCGTTACATGGATCTCTTCGTCAACTGGCCGATGGCGGTTCATCCCCATATCAAACGAGCCCTCCTGATCTGCTTCGGGGTGGGAAACACGGCGAAAGCGCTGACGGATTCAAGGGGCGTTGAAACCATCGATGTGGTCGATATTTCCCGGGACGTTCTGGAAATGAGCGACGTCGTCTATCCGAACGGAGCCGACAATCCCCTGCATGACCCCCGGGTGCGCGTTCATATTGAAGACGGGCGCTATTTTCTTCAGACGACCGATCAGCGTTTCGATCTGATCACGGGAGAACCGCCGCCGACGAACGTGGCCGGTGTCGTCAACCTTTACTCGCGCGAGTACTACCAGCTCATTTACAACCGGCTCGCCGAAGGCGGCATGGTCACCTATTGGCTGCCCCTCTCCAACCTCTCCATTTCAAGCACCAAGGCCATCCTGCGGGCCTTTTGCGATGTGTTCGAGGACTGTTCGCTTTGGAACGGAACGGCCGTAAGCCTCATGATGGTGGGAAGCCGGCACGCGACCGGCCCGGTGTCGGAGGAGGATTTCACCCGCCAATGGAACGACCGGGTCGTCGCGCCCGAGCTATCGGCGGTCGGGGTGGAACGGCCGGAGCAGTTGGGGGCGCTGTTCATCGGGGATGCCGACTATCTGAGGACACTCACTCGCGACACCCCGCCTTTGGTCGACAACTATCCCAAACGAATCAGCGCCCCGTTCGAGCCTCCGGAGGAAGTGGCCCGGTTTTTTGCAGGCTGGATGGATGTACTCGCCGATCGAGAACGCTTTCGAACCAGCCCTCTGATCCAAGGTCTTTGGCCGGTGCGTATGCGGAATGATTCGCTTCCCTACTTTGACATTCAGCGCGTCATCAACGCGCAATGGTACGGCGCCCGGTCGCATCTGGGCATCGAAGATCTTCACTCCCTGTTGACCCGATCCCGTCTGACGACCACGGCGCTCTGGCTCATGGGAAGCAATTCGGATATCCAACGAATCGTATCCGGGGCGGATCCTCAGGCGCTCTCAAACCCGGCCCTGCAGTATCACCTCGGCGTCCGATTCATATCCGAACGCAATTACGCGGCGGCCGTCGAGCCTTTGAGCCGGGCCGAGGGGTCCCCGGAGCTTCGTGATCAGGCATTCCGGTTTCGTATTTACGCGCTCTGCATGTCCGGGCAAACCGACGAAGCCCAGCATTTGGCCCAGCTGCGATTGGCGCAGCTCTTGAAAGAAAAAGGGACCCACGCCGAATCCCTCAAAGAAACCGACCTGCCTCCTTACTGGGTTTGGATGAAGAAGACTTTCGGTATTGATCCGCTTGCAGGCGTCTGAGGTCTATTGGGCGGGCTTCCTCTCACATCCGAATCCCACGCGGATGCATCGCGTAAATAAATGGCGGAGAGGTAGGGATTCGAACCCTAGGTGGAGGTTTCCCCCCACAACTGCTTAGCAGGCAGCTGCCTTCAACCGCTCGGCCACCTCTCCGTAAAATTTGCTCTGCAAATTTTACAGAGCATTCGAACAATGGAGCAATAGAAAATAGACAAGAATCATAACGGTGTGAGAATGCGGTCTATTTCACCATTGATCTATTTTCAATCCTAAAGATCCGGTCAACCCATTGGAGTTGTTTATTCTATTCAAAACATCGGTTGATTGCAATGACTCTTTTTAATCACTCTGAATCGGTTGATCCGGCAGCTCATTGAGATTCCCATGCGGACTTGTTCTGTCGGCCGGAAAGTGCCGGGCCAGCACCTCGCCGCAGATCGCGATCGCTTCGCAAAACCCGTCGCCGGTCCGTTTTTCCTTCAGGGCCCTTGTCAGGACGCTCGCCGCCCTCCGCCACTCGGCATCGCCCACCTTTTCATGAATTCCCCGATCGGCCAGGATCTGAACCCGGCGTTCCAATAGCGAGGCGAGGATCAGTATGCCCGTGGATTCCCGCGTTTTATGCAGTTCGTGTTCATAGAAGGCACGAAGGGCCCGATCGAAAACCTTGGCCTCCATTTCCCGGTGCGTGAGGAAAAGGCGCTTGAGGGCGTCGATCCGGAACAGAAGATTGCCGAAGATGTAGCCCAAAATCTCGAGCAGTAAAAACCATGAGGGATGGCTTTGAGGCCGGAGGAGCAACCCCACCACAAAGGCCGTGACGGCGAAGCCGATCCCGCCCGCCACATGAAGGCGGGCATAGGAATCGCTCGCCTGAACGATCATCGGCACGATCTCGCCGCGCGTGCGGGACTCGGCCGCGGCCACGGCTCGACGGATCCGTTCTTGATCATCCGGGGTGAGATATCGGCGGACCTTTCGCATCACCATCTCCCCGAGGCCCCGCCCCCGCCAAAGCCCCCCCCGCCTCCCGAGAATCCACCCCCGCCCCCAAACCCGCCCCCGCCCAACCCGCCGAAGCCCCCGAACCCCGACCGCCCGCTCCACCTCCCGCCGCCCATCGGGCCGCCGTAGAATCCGAAGAAGAGCCTCACGAAGAACGGGGCGACGGCCCCGAGCAGCAGCCCCAGAAAAACGGCCGGGATCAGACCGATCCCACCGAGCCCGGCGAACATCTTTAAGCCCCCGGCCAGAAATCCTCCCGCGATCGCCCCGGCCGTCCAATGAATCAGACCGATCAGACCCGCAAAAAACAGAAGCATCATCAGGATCGGGAAAAACGACTGGATGGCCTCCGGGACCCTGCGTTCGGCCGTGAATTCCTCGCCGATCACGGCCTCCATGGCCGACACCGCGCCGTTGATCCCGTCGTAGTAATCGCCGGCCTGGAACCGGGGCGCAAGAATGTTCCGGATGATCCGGGCCGATTTCGCGTCGGTCAGAATGCCTTCGAGACCGTACCCGACCTCGATCCGCACCCGGCGTTCGTTAGGGGCCACGATCAATATGGCCCCGTTGTCTTTATGTTTCTGTCCCGCCTTCCAGGCCTCCGCGACCGCCATCGAATAGGACTCGATGTCCTGCCCTTCGAGGGATTTCACTGTCAGAACGACGATCTGGTTTGAGGTGCGCCGCTCGTATTCGGAAAGGGCCCGGTCCAACGCGGCGATCTGTGAAGGGGTTAACAGACCCGCCTCGTCCGTCACGTATCCGGCCGGTTGGGGGACGGCGGCCCAAACCGGCGAGGACGTTCCGGCCGTCAAAAAGGCTGCGAAAAGACACGCTGGCCCAATAAGACGCACCTTAGAACTTCACCTCGGGCGGTTTTTCGGCGCCCGGCGTCGTGGCCGCGAAATTGGGACGGACTTCCAAATGGAGGATATACCGGGCCGTAAGGTTGGTCGGAAAATACCGGACCATCTTGTTGTACTCGTTCACGGAATCGATGTAGCGTTTGCGGGCCACGGTGATCCGGTTTTCGGTTCCCTCGAGCTGGGACTGGAGGTCCAGAAAATTCTGATTGGCCTTGAGATCGGGATATTTCTCCACGACGACCATCAGCCTGGAAAGCGCCGAGGTCAGACCGGCTTGCGCGTTCTCGAATTGTTTGAAGCTCTGGGGATCGTTGAGCGTCTGCGGCGTCACCTGCAGCGAGCCCACCTTGGCCCGGGCCTCGGTGACGGCCTCCAAGGTCTCCCGCTCGTGCGCCGCGTATCCCTTGACCACGTTGACCAGGTTCGGAATCAGGTCCGCCCGTCGCTGGTACTGGTTCTGGACCTCCGACCAGGCCGACTTCACGTTCTCATCGAGGCCCTGGAGATCGTTATACCCGCAGCCGGCCAGGGACGATAGTAGTAATGCCACGACAGCCGTTCGCATGAATCTTCGCATCTCACTACCCTCCATCAATTTATTGCGGATAATCTATGATAACGGAAGCACAGGGCCTGGCACAAGGGGCCTACGATCAAAAGCGGGTTTTTGAATGAAGATGAACACGAAAACATTTTTCATTTTTTCCAAATCTTCTGTATAATTTCCCCTTATAAATCGTATAAGAAAAGAGTCGCCCTCCAAGATATCATAGGGAAAACAAAAGAGACCGTATCGTGAACGAGCAGGAGGTTCTAAAAATTGTAATTCAGAGGCTGGAATCGGCCGGGATGCCATATATGGTGACAGGCTCGATCGCCGCGAATTTCTATACCGTCCCTAGAATGACAAGGGATATTGATATCATCATCGAGGTCGGAGAGGAAAAGATCGAGAAACTATTCTCCCTTTTCTCGAATGACTTTTATATTGACCGGGATGTCGTGAAACACGCGCTTCAAAGCAAGGGAATGTTCAACATCATTCATCGGGAAGGAGTCGTTAAAGTTGACTTTATCATTAGAAAAGATACAGAATACCGCCGGGTCGAATTTGAACGCAGGCGCACCGTCGAGTTTGAGGGGTCAAGGGTTTTTGTGGCCTCACCGGAGGACCTCATCCTATCCAAATTGGATTGGGCCAACGACAGCCAATCCGAAATGCAGATCAGGGATGTAAAAAATCTCCTTCAGACCGTACCCGATTTGGATCGGCGGTACATTCAAAAGTGGGTGGCCAAACTGGGACTCCAGAAAATCTATCAAGAGGCAAACAGATGAGAGACACACCTCCTGAAGTGGAAGCTCGCTTCAATGCGATGATCATGGAGAAGAGCGGGCAGGATCGATTGAAGATGGGATTTTCCATGTTCGACCTGGCCCGCCGCCAGGTCCTGGCATCCATTCTGACGAATCATCCGAACGCCGATCAGCGGGAGATCCGGAGAGAGATCTTTCTACGTTTTTACGGACAGGACTTTTCTCCAAAGGAACAGAAAAAGATTCTGGCTCAGATCGGATGATCGCAGCCGGTTCTTAAACCGGCAGCACCATATTTCAGCGGCCATAGCCGTGAGCAGACTCGGTCCCCTCAGAATCGGCTCCGGTTTAAATTAGGTAACAAGGGGATTGAATGTAATTTCCGCAACACTCCGAGCGTCAAATGAGGAATGGGGTACTTCAGCCGGCCTTGAGTACACGAACAATGTTCCTGGCACTAGTGCGCTGGGCTTTTCCGGAAGTGCATCAAGGGGCTCCCAATCTTTAAGATGTGGGTCCGCGGTGAAGGATACTTCAATCGATCCCCCTCCCGGAACCTTGAGTTCTTTCGAACCAAAATCGACAAAACCACTGCCAACAGCGAAAGCTGCCTTTCGCCGGTACTCGCGTTCACGTTTTAGGTGAACCTCCAGCACCTGGATCTGGTGCGCCCCCGAGGATAAAACTATCGTGGCTGGTTCGCGGAAGCTAAGCCGTAGTCTGTACCAACCGGGTTCCGGAATCCTCAGAAAAGTGGAATGAGCCTCTTGGAGAATCCACTCGAATATAGAATAGCCGTTCACACACACATCTTGCGGCCGATCGAGGATTGACAGGGTTGTACCGTTGGTCAAGACGGCCCCAAGCCTTACGGAGGTCCAGGTAAGCTTGCATGCATATACATAGTCGCCGACGGAAAACCCATGTTTTTCAGTGGGGCTCTTCAGAAGAGATAAAGTATTTACGTGGTTGTCAGCGGCGATTTTGAGGGCCGGCTTAGAAAATCCGCGCTTCGATACAACGAACTTCAGATCTGCACCCACGCTTGCGGCCTTAGTAATAAAGGCATCAATGACGGGAGTACCTACAGGACCCTGTAAATCCTTGCATTCGATCACCCCAAGAACCTCGTGCCCGCCAAATTTTCCTCGTAAGACGACATCGAACTGACGCCGGTGGCCGTGTTTGTCCTTTAGCTTTTCATCGTGTTTGACTGTGATTTTAGGATCCAACCCTGCTTGGATCATCGCCACTGCACGCTCGAAGGGTCGGCCCATCCTGCGCTTTGCTGGAGACCTTTTGGTCTTAGTTCTCCGCTTCGTCATCGTTCAAATAATACTGATATCCGTTGCAACTTATCTTTATATTTATGCCGACCGGCTTAACACGTCGCCTCTATATCAGCAATGGAGCATTAGACCGCATAGCGATCTTAAGCAAAAACTCTGGCGGAGGGTAAGGGACTGACACACTCAAAGGCATGCCCAGGCACTCTGGGCCCCTAATGAACGCTTGCCTCTGATGGAAACCCCTTCTCATTAGCGTCGTTGGTTCACTTCAATCCAGGCCGCGAACGCCTCCATGAATTTTCGGAGGAAATCCCGCGTGCTTTCATTGGACAGGGTTCCGTTCGCGTCGAACAGACCCGCGGCGCCGCCGATGTAGGCCTCGGGCTGCTGTAGTGTGGGCACGTTCAGGAAGACGAGGGACTGGCGGAGATGGTGATTGGCCCCGAACGCGCCGAGCGCTCCCTGGGATACGCCGACCACGGCCCCCGGCTTGCCGTTCCATGCGCTTTTCCCGTAAGGCCGCGAACCGACATCCAGCGCGTTCTTGAGTGCCGCGGGAACGGACCGGTTGTATTCGGGAGTGACAAACAAAACGGCATCGGAGGCCCTTATCCGTTCCCGGAAAGAGACCCAGGCGGCCGGCGGATCGGCTCCATCAAGATCCTGATTATAGAGCGGCAATGGACCGATCTCGACGATCTGCAGCCTGAGGGACGCAGGCGCGACAGCCGCGAGCGCATGGGCCATCTTGCGGCTGAAGGAATCCTTGCGAAGACTCCCGACGATCACGGCAACGTTGCGCGGGGCGTTCATAGCGTTAATCGTAAACGGTAAATAGGGGAAATTTTCCCTTGAAAATAGAGCCATGGAGTATTAGACCGCATTGTGAGCCGTGTCCATCTTCCAATGTCCACCGCTCCAATGCTCTGAAATTTCGCGAAGCAAAAATTCCGGAGGGGGTAGGATTCGAACCCACGACCCTTTCGGGTAACGGTTTTCAAGACCGCCGCCTTAGGCCACTCGGCCACCCCTCCGTAAAATTTGCCTTGCAAATTTTACGGAGCGTTCGAACAATGCAGCGATAGAATTTAGACGCGAACCAAAAATAGCGTGAGAACGCGGTCTATTCTCTATTGCTCTATTTTCGCATTTATCGATCCGCCCGAATCTCCCCCACCCCGCCCATGTACGGGCGCAGGGCTTCGGGAATGAGCACGCTGCCGTCCTTTTGCTGGTAATTTTCAAGGATCGCCACGACGGTGCGGCCGATCGCCAGACCGGAACCGTTGAGCGTGTGGACGTACTCCGTCTTTTTGCCGCCCTTCAGCCGATACCGGATCCCGGCCCGCCGCGCCTGAAACGACTCGAAATTGCTGCAGGAGGATATCTCCCGAAACTGGTTCTGTCCCGGAAGCCAGACCTCGATATCGTAGGTTTTGGCCGACGAGAAACCGCTGTCCCCCGTGCAGAGCAGCACGACCCGATAATGCAGCCCGAGCCGTTGCAACACCGATTCGGCATCCCGGAGCAGCCGCTCCAGCTCTTCATACGAGCGCTCGGGCGTCGTGAATTTTACCAGCTCGACCTTGTTGAATTGATGTTGACGGATCAGACCCCGCGTGTCCTTTCCGTAGGAGCCGGCCTCGCGGCGGAAACAGGGGGTGTAGGCCGCGTAGGACAACGGCAGGCGATCCTCTTCTAATATTTCGTCCCGGTATAGGTTGGTGACCGGCACCTCGGCGGTGGGGATCAGAAAGTAATCCTCATCCCGGAGGCGAAACAGATCCTCCTCGAACTTCGGCAGTTGTCCCGTCCCGATCATGCTGGCGCGATTGACGATGACCGGCGGAAGGATCTCCTCATAGCCGTGCTCACGGACGTGGAGGTCCAGCATGAAATTCATAAGGGCCCGTTCAAGCCGGGCCCCCCGGCCTTTATAGAACACGAACCGCGCCCCCGTCACCCGGGAGGCCCGCTCAAAATCCAAGATGCCCAGTTTCTCCCCGATCTCCCAATGAGCCCGCGTCGGGAAATCCAAAGACGGTTGGGTTCCCCACCGCCGGAGTTCTTTATTTTCTTTTTCGTCCTTGCCGACCGGAACGGAGTCGTGGAGGAGGTTCGGAAGGTAGAGCAGCCGCTCCTGCAATTGTTCGTCGAGCGAGCGAATCCGTTCATCGATCTGCTTGATCCCTTCCGAGACCTGCTTCATCTCGGCCAGCAATGGATCAGCGGATTGCCGTTGCTGCTTGAGGCGGGTAATCTCATCGGAGGCCGCGTTCCGACGCTGCTTGAGCTCGTCCCCACGGACCGTAAGCTCTCGACGCTCCCGATCCACCCCGAGCAATCCTTCAAGGTCGACGGCATGCCCGCGCTCCGCCATCTTTTGTCGTACCCGATCCGTATGTTCTCGAATGTACTTGAGATCCAGCATGGCATCTTATAGGGGCCCGCATCGCCCCCTCCGCTGGCAGAGCCAGACGGAGCGATTCGACTGAGCTCGTCGAAGTTCTCCCCTTCCCGCTCACGTTGTTCGCTGGCAAGATATGCAAGGCCGAGGCCCGTGAATATCTTCTCAACCCCCGCCAAACACCGTGGTTATCGAAATTTGGAATCTAACATGCAGTTGGAAAATAGTCAATAGCGGTCCACGACGGTACGCGTGCGCGAAGTTCTCCTTGACGACCCGTGAATTCCTTGCTATGATGGGACCCCGAAACGGATGGCCCGCACCGACGGTTGAGGAACCGGCCTTCCAGCCGGTGATTCTCCCATCCGGGTGGAGAAAGTCCCTATTTTGATTCGCTCGCTAACTCCCCTCTCACAGACGGGATTGCACTCGCAGTGCGGATTCGAAAATCATTCCCCATGACCGTTCTCGAGCATTTGATAAGACCCTGTTTCTTCTTATTCAAGGTTTCGCTTCTCGTGAACGCGCTCGGCCTGTTCGCAGGGGTCACGGGGGGATCGGCCGCCGAGGCACCAAAAACAAGTCCGCCCCGGGCGGCGTCGCCGCCCGGTATGATCCTGATCCCGCAGGGGCCCTTCATCATGGGGTCGGATGCCCGATGGCCGGACGAAGGTCCCATGCATACGGTCTATCTGGACGGCTTCTACATCGATAAATTCGAGGTGACCAATATTCTTTACCAGAAATTCATCGAGTCGACCGGACGGCCCGCCCCGGGCGACTGGATCGGCAACGCCTATCCTCCCAACAACGGCAACCATCCGGTCGTTTTCGTAAGCTGGTATGACGCCAACGACTTTTGTCATTGGGCCGGCAAGCGCCTCCCGACGGATATCGAATGGGAAAAGGCGGCCCGCGGCCGGGACGGACGCTGGTTCCCTTGGGGGAACGACTTCGATCCCAAAAAGGCGAACGTTCCTCAGTTGAAATTGGGAGGGACCACCCCCGTCGGAAGTTTTCCGAAGGGCAACAGCCCCTACGGGGTCTCGGACATGGCCGGCAATGTCTGGGAGTGGACGGCCAGCTGGTACAAGGCCTATCCGGGGAATAAACGCCCCACCGAAAACTACGGGGAAAAATACCGCGTGCTGAAAGGCGGATCATGGATCGATTGTTCGGGCTACCACTGCGGGATCAGCGCCCCGAACTTCAACCGCAGCTTTTTTAATCCCGGAACGAAAAACAACGGCTTCGGATTTCGGTGCGCCAAATCCCTATAACACCTCCCCCATGGAAGGATAGCCTTTTCTAATGTTCCGCCTCATAATGCGCCCCCTCTTCCTGATTGTCGGCCTGGTGGTCATCGCGGGATGCCCCAAAAATCGGACCCCGCCGGCGGGGATGGTTCTCGTTCCGGCGGGCGAATTCATCATGGGCAGCAATAAAGTCGATACGGAAGGCAAGGCCACCGAATTCGGGACGGTGAAACCCTGGTATCTGGACGAACACCCCCAACACAAGGTCCATCTTCAGGATTATTTCATGGACAAGTATGAAGTGACCAATGCCGCCTACAAGCCGTTCGTGATTGCCACGGGCTCCCGGCCGCCGGAGAACTGGCCCTCCGGCCAGATCACGCCCGGCCGCGAAAATTACCCGGTGGTGTACGTCAACTGGTACGACGCGGAGCGGTTCTGCCGCTGGGCCGGGAAACGCCTTCCGACCGAGGCGGAGTGGGAAAAAGCCGCCCGAGGAACGGACGGTCGTGACTATCCCTGGGGCAACGAATTCGATGCGACCAAGGCCAATACCGGGGACACCGGCATCGGTGATTTGACCCCGGTCGGCCATTTTGAAGCCGGAAAGAGCCCTTACGGCGTCTACGACATGGCCGGGAACGTCTGGGAATGGACCTCGGACTGGTATCAGCCTTACCCCGGTTCCGACTATACCAGCGAAACCTTCGGTGAGAAATTCAAGGTCATCCGAGGCAGCAGTTGGGGCGGCATGGGCCACTATGCCATTCCGTACTTTTATCGAACCTCCTATCGTTTCTATATCAGTCCTGAAGGGACTTATCCGGACGCCGGTTTCCGTTGCGCCAAAGATCTAAAATAGGGTGCCCGTACGCATAAATAAGAGGTTGACAAAATCCATAATGATCGGCTATAGTACAAAAGTACACACCGCAAGAAGCCGATTCTTCAACAGGGAATGAAATCCATACAGCTCCTCTTTATATTAAGACATACAGCGTAGATTTCAGCGGCCTTGAGTCGATCCCGGTGAACTATCCACCAATATATTACTCTTCTCACCCAACTTGAAAAACTGCTTCATTGTCAGCCAAGTGGATGAAGAGACTTTTGACACGAACCATCAAGAACTTAAAAAGCGTACGTTCAAATTTGCCCAGGGTCTTGCTTGACGCAAGGCGGGCTACGGCCGAGAGCGCATAGAATGGACAACGTCAAGGAGAACCGCATGAATCTTCAAGAATTAAAGGAAAAAAATATTGCCGAGTTAAACGACGTCGCAAAGGATCTGAAGATCGACGGGGCCAGCAACTTGAGAAAACAGGAGCTGATCTTCGCGATCCTTCAGGCCCAGGCCGAAAAGAACGGCGTCATCTATGGAGAGGGCGTCCTGGAAACGCTTCCGGACGGCTTCGGATTTCTGCGCGCGCCGGACTATAATTACCTGCCCGGGCCGGATGACATCTATATTTCCCCCTCTCAAATCCGCCGCTTCAATCTCCGGACCGGCGACATCGTTTCCGGACAGATCCGTCCACCCAAAGAAGGGGAACGGTATTTCGCCCTCTTGAAGGTGGAGAAGGTCAATCTTGAAGACCCGGAAACGGCGCGGGACAAGATCCTTTTCGACAACCTCACCCCCCTCTATCCGGAGGAAAAGATACGCCTGGAACACGACCCCCTGGAATTGTCGACGCGGGTCATGGAACTGATCACGCCGATCGGAAAGGGTCAGCGCGGATTGATCGTCGCCTCTCCCCGCACCGGCAAAACGGTCCTGCTTCAGAATATCGCGAAGGCCGTCCTCTCCAATCATCCCGAAATCACATTAATCGTCCTGTTGATCGATGAGCGGCCCGAAGAGGTCACGGATTGGCAGCGCCAGGTCAAGGCCGAGGTTGTCAGTTCCACCTTCGATGAGCCCGCGCAGCGCCACGCCCAGGTCGCCGAAATGGTTCTGGAGAAGGCCAAGCGCCTGGTCGAGCACAAACGCGACGTGGTAATCCTGCTGGACAGCATCACCCGGCTGGCCCGGGCCTACAACTCCATCATCCCGCCCAGCGGCAAGGTTTTGTCGGGCGGCCTGGACGCCAACGCCCTCCAGCGCCCCAAACGCTTCTTCGGTTCGGCGCGGAACATCGAAAACGGCGGAAGCCTGACGATCATGGCGACGGCCCTGGTCGACACCGGCAGCCGGATGGACGACGTCATTTTTGAAGAATTCAAGGGAACGGGAAATATGGAAGTCCATCTCGACCGAAAGCTGGCCGATAAGCGCGTGTTCCCCTCGATCGACATCAATCAGTCCGGAACCCGCAAAGAAGAACTCCTGGTGGACAAGGACGATTTGAACAAGATGTGGATTCTGCGGAAGGTTTTGAGCCCCCTATCGACCGTGGAAAGCATGGAATTCCTGATCGACAAAATCAAAAACACCAAAACCAACAAAGAGTTCCTCGAATCGATGAACAAGTAGCCTCCCCGATCCGCTCGCCTCGAATCGAACGCAAAAAAAACATTTCGATTCCCTGCCCGCTGCGGTTGGCAGACTGCCGGTCGGTCAAAGCGTTTCCAATCGGGCCCTTTTCATACGAAATTAAAAATGTTATAATGGCCTGTTTTATAGACACAACCAAGATCCCATCGAGCCGTCGGGTCCCGCGGTGCACGGCGAGCGAGAGGGATCGGCTCAAAAGGCCCCGCTGGTGGGAACGAGGATCGGGCTTGGCCCGCCCGATCGCGGGGCGTGGGGGCTTGGAGGAGCGAAGCCCGCAAGGGCCCTCAAAGATAACGGTGGGCACCTGAGCCCTTACAAGTAGAGGAGGATCAAATGAAAGAAGGGATTCATCCGGCGTATCAACCGACCGACATCACCTGCGCCTGCGGGAGTGTCATTAAGACCCGCTCGACCCGGAACGACATCCATGTGGAGATCTGTTCCGCCTGCCATCCTTTTTTTACGGGCACGCAGAAGCTGATCGACACGGAAGGCCGCGTCGAACGGTTTCGGAAAAAGTACAAAAAGCCATAAGCTTCAAATCCTATGACGATGAACGATCAGGTTTTCATACAAAAGCTTGAGATGATTCAGGATAAATTCGACGGATTGACTCGGGCCCTAAGCGATCCCAAAGTTATCGCGGATCAGTCCCAATTTCAGCGTCTGGCCAAGGAGCGCGCCGATCTCGAAGAGGTCATGGAACAGTACCGGCAATTCAAGGTCGTTCTCAAAGAGATCGAGGCAACCGAAGAAATGCTTCGGGACGCTCGGGCGGAAGCCGGCTTGAGGGAGATGGCGGAACACGAGCGCCAGGAACTTTTAAAGCGTAAAGACATGCGGGAGCAGCAGCTCAAGCGCCTCTTGTTGCCCAGGGATCCCCGCGATGACAAGAACACCATTCTGGAGATCCGGGCCGGCACCGGAGGCGACGAGGCCGCTCTCTTTGCGGCTGAATTGTTCCGGATGTATACGCGGTATGCCGAGAATCACCGGTGGCATGTCGAGATCATGAGCTCCAGTCCGACCGGGATCGGGGGATTAAAAGAGGTCATCGTTGCGATCGAAGGTAAAGGCGCCTACCGCCATTTAAAATTTGAAAGCGGGGTCCATCGCGTTCAGCGCGTCCCCGTCACCGAGGCGGGCGGGCGCATTCATACCTCGGCCGTCACGGTGGCGGTGCTCCCGGAAGCGGAGGAGGTGGACATCACGATCGACCCGAGCGATCTCCGGATCGATACGTTCTGCGCCTCCGGGCCCGGAGGCCAGGGCGTCAACACAACCCATTCGGCCGTCCGGATCACACACGTCCCGACCGGCACGGTCGTGAGCTGTCAGGATGAACGATCCCAACTCAAGAACAGAACAAAGGCCATGCGCGTGCTTCGCGCACGGCTCTTGGAAGTCGAGCAGAACCGGCAGGAGGCCGAAATGGCCAAGGCGCGGAAATCCCAGGTGGGCACGGGGGATCGTAGCGAAAAGATACGCACGTACAATTTCCCCCAAAATCGGATCACCGATCACCGGATCGGGTTGACGTTGCACCGCCTGACCCAGGTGCTCGACGGGGATCTGGACGAGCTGTTTGACGCCCTGATCGCGGCCGACCAGGCCGACCGGCTCAACACGGTCATGGCCTCCTGATCACGACCACCGAATGAGAACAGAACCAAATCATGACGATTCGATTGAAGAAAAATTCTATGCCTCTTCAGGAACTCCTTCGAACGGCGACGCATCGGCTGACCGAGGCCGGGATTCCGGACGGCCGCCGGGAAGCCGAAACCCTGATCGCCGAAACCCTGACCTGCACGCGCCTGGACCTCTACCGGGCTGATCCCGTATCTCTTGATCCCGAGCAACAGGAAACCTTTATGGGCCTGATTCGCCGCCGGGCCCTCCGGGAACCCCTCCAATACATCCTCGGCGTGCAGGAATTCTGGGGGCTGGAATTCCGGGTTACAACGGACACGTTGATTCCCCGGCCCGAGACGGAGCTGCTCATCGAGGCCGTTTTGGAGCAGTTTGGCCGGCCGGGAGGGCCGATCACGCTGGTCGATCTCTGCACCGGCACGGGCTGTCTGGCCGTCACGCTGGGCCGGCTTTATCCGGCGGCTCGGATCCTTGCGACCGATCGCTCGCCCGCCGCGCTCGATGTCGCGCGCTTGAACGCCTTACGTCACGAGATGATCGGGCGGATCGAATTTCTGGAAGGCGATCTGCTGGAGCCCTTGTCCTCGATGCGTTTACACGAAAAAATTGACGTCATGACGGCCAATCCTCCCTACGTTCCGGCCGAAGAACTGGATCGACTGCAGCCGGAGGTGAGGTTTCATGAACCCCGGATCGCCCTCAACGGCGGATGCGACGGGTTGGATTACTACCGTCGGATTTTGCCCGGCGCCCTGGGGTTTCTTCGCCCCGGCGGACGCCTCTTTCTTGAGGTCGGGATCCGGCAGGCGTCCCCCGTCCGCGTGATGGCTGAGCAGAACGGCTGGCGGATTGATCAGATAAGAAAGGATCTGGCGGGGGTTGATCGGGTGATTGTTCTAACAAAACCATGAATCAAGTCGATGCTGCCGGTTCTGCTCGCAGGTTTCAAATCAGCGAGCAAAGGGAGCGAGAGGGGGGAGGACTTCGACGAGCTCAGTCGAGTCGCTCCAACCGGCTCTGCCAGCGGAGAGGGCGACGCGAGCCCCTATAACCGATGGATAAAATTTTAATCAAAGGCGGTAAGCCGCTCAAAGGCGAGGTGGCGGTGAGCGGGGCCAAGAATGCCGCGCTGCCCATCCTTGCGGCGACCCTTCTGAGCCGGGCGGAACTCCGGGTCCGGAACATTCCGAGGCTGATGGACGTGGCGACGATCAAACGCCTCTTGATTCATCTCGGCGCCTTGGTCGATGATGACGGTCAGGGGAGGTGGGCGGTTCGGATGCCCGCGCTGGCCCGTCACGATGCCCCTTATGAGCTGGTTAAAACGATGCGCGCCTCGGTCCTGGTCCTGGGTCCGCTGGCCGCGCGCTTCGGCGAGGCCCGAGTTTCACTTCCGGGGGGCTGCGCGATCGGAGCCCGGCCCATCAATCTTCACTTGATGGGGTTGGAAAAGATGGGGGCCGAGATCCAGATCGAGCACGGTTATGTCACGGTCAAGGCCCGACGTCTCAAGGGCGCCCGGATACACTTGGATCTTCCCTCGGTCACGGGCACGGAGAATCTCATGATGGCCGCCACCCTGGCCGACGGGGTCACGGTAATCGAAAATGCCGCCCGCGAGCCGGAGGTGGCCGATCTGGCTTACTTTCTGATTCGGTGCGGCGCGAAAATCAAGGGGGCCGGCACGGACGTCGTCACGATCGACGGAGTCGAATCGTTAAACGACCCCTGCGCCTACCAAATCATGCCGGATCGCATCGAGGCCGGAACTTTCCTGACCGCCGCCGCCATAACACGAGGGGCCGTCTTCGTCCGCGGCTGCGCCCCCGGGTATCTGGACGCCGTTTTGCAAAAGCTGCGTGAGGCCGGCGTCCAGATTGGTGAGGAAGGGGACGGCGTGCGGGCCACGGCAACGGGGCGGATCGCCGCGGTGGATATCAAGACGAACCCGTATCCGGGATTCCCGACGGACATGCAGGCTCAGATCATGGCCCTGATGACGCTCTCCGACGGCCTGAGCGTAATCACCGAAACGGTGTTTGAGAATCGGTTCTCGCACGTGGCCGAACTCCGACGCATGGGCGCGGATATCCATGTTCAGGGAAACAATGCGGTGATTAAAGGGACCTCGCGCTTGAGCGGGGCGCCGGTGATGGCCTCGGACCTCCGGGCCAGCGCCGGCCTGGTCCTTGCGGGCCTGGCCGCGGAAGGAGAGACCGAGATCTCGCGCGTCTATCACCTGGACAGGGGCTACGAAAAGATCGAACAGAAATTTTCAAACCTCGGGGGAGAGATCGCCCGGATTAAGCAACCCTCATGAAAGACACCGTCACCATTGCATTGCCGAAAGGGCGCCTGCTCAATCCGTCCATCGCCCTTTTCAGGAAGAACGGACTCCTTCCGCGGGGTCTAAAGGCCGATAGCCGCAAACTCCTGTTCGAAAACGCCCCTCACCGGCTCCGCATGGTGATCGTGCGTGCGGTGGATGTGCCGACCTACGTCGAGTACGGGGCGGCCGACATGGGCATCGCCGGCAAAGACGTCCTTCTGGAACAGGAGCCCGACGTGTACGAACCGCTCGACCTTCGCTTCGGGGCCTGCCGGATCGTGGTGGCCGGACCCCGAACGGCCGCCGTGACGCCCAGCTGGTCTTCGGCCAAACTCAAGATTGCGACGAAATATCCCAAGATCGCGGAGCGATATTTCAACGAAAAGGGTCTGCCGGTCGAGATCATCCGGCTGTCGGGGGCGATCGAGCTGGCACCTTTGGTGGGATTGTCGGAACAGATCGTGGACTTGATCACCACCGGGACGACCCTGCGGGAAAACCACCTCGAGGAGCAGGCGGTCATCGCACAGTCCACCGCCCGATTGATCGTGAATCGGGCCAGCCTCAAAACAAAATCCAAGACGATCACGGAGCTGATCCAACGTCTGGAGAAAACGATCGGCGAGACGACGGCATGAAATTGATCCGGATCAATTCAAAAACCCCGGCCGGGGCGTGGCTGGCACGCCTGCGGCGGACTTCCTCGACTCCCAGAGGCGTCGAAACGACGGTCCGGACGGTCCTGGAGGCGGTTCGACGACGGGGAGATGCCGCCGTCCTTCGTTATTCGCGCGATTTTGATCAGGTCCGTCTCACGGCCGACCGACTTCGGATCCGTCCGGAGCGGATCAAGGAGGCCTACCGTCAAGTGGCCCCCGAGGCCGTGGACTCCCTTCGATTTGCCGCCGATCGAATCCGCTCGTTCCACGAACGGCAAAAGCCGAAGAGCTGGAGCTATGAAGAGCAGCAGATCACCCTGGGCCAATTGGTGCGCCCCCTGGACCGGGTCGGGATCTACGTCCCCGGAGGGAAAGCGGCCTATCCGTCTTCCGTATTGATGAACGCCGTTCCGGCCAAGGTGGCCGGCGTTCCGGAAGTCGTGATGTGCACGCCGACCCCTGGAGGCGGGATGAACCCTCACCTGCTCGTCGCGGCCGATCTGGCCGGCGTCGACGAAATCTACGCGGTCGGCGGCGCGCAGGCGATCGGCGCGATGGCCTACGGGACCAAGACCATCGCCCGGGTGGACAAGATCGTCGGGCCCGGAAACATTTACGTCGCCACGGCCAAACGGCTCGTTTTCGGGCTGGTGGACATCGATATGATCGCCGGACCCAGCGAGATCGTCGTGATCGCGGACGATACGGCCGACCCCCGTTTCGTCGCGGCCGACCTGCTGTCCCAGGCCGAACATGACGAGCTTGCGATCTCGATCCTGATCACTCCCAGCGATTCGCTGATCCGAAAAGTCCGGACGCGGATGAAGGAACAGATCGAACGGCTTCCGAGAAAAAAGATCATCGCCCAGGCGCTCCGTCGTTCGGGAAAAATCTTCCGAGTGAGAGACCTGGCCCAGGCCGTGGCCATGGCCAATGCGATCGCACCGGAACATCTCGAACTGGCCGTGGACCAACCGGACCGTCTGCTCCCGGAGGTCAAGCATGCCGGGGCCGTCTTTCTCGGCCACTACACCACCGAGTCCCTCGGCGATTACGTGGCGGGGCCGAACCATGTCCTGCCGACCGGCGGAACCGCACGCTTCTCTTCGCCCCTGTCGGTGGACGACTTTGTGAAGAAAACCAGCCTCCTTGCGTTCAGCCGTGAAGGCCTTTCACGGGTCAAGGATGCGGCCATTCGGATCGCCGAGATGGAGGGGCTGCAGGCGCATGCCCGTGCCGTGGAGGTTCGCACTCAATGAAGACGCGTCGGGCGGAAGTTCAAAGGAAGACCACCGAAACCCAAGTAAAAGTCCGGCTGGATCTGGACGGCACCGGAAGGAGCCGTGTCCAAACCACGATGCCGTTTTTGGATCACATGCTCACCCTGATGGCCAAACACGGCCGGATGGATCTCGCGGTCATGGCGCGGGGCGACACGGAGGTTGATTTTCATCATACGGTGGAGGATATCGGAATCGTTTTGGGAGAGGCCGTTTCCAAGGCGCTTCGTGACAAGAAGGGGATCAAACGGTACGGTTCCTTTTCCGTACCGATGGATGAAGCGATCGCCCGGGTGGATCTGGACCTTTCCGGACGACCGTATCTGATCTACCAGGTTCCGCTACCAAGGAAAAACAAGATCCGGGACTTCGATGTGGAGCTCATTGAGGAGTTTTTCAAGGCGTTCGTCGTTCACAGCGGGACTACGCTCCATATCAATGTCCCCTACGGAAAGAATCCCCACCATGTGCTCGAGGCCATCTTCAAGGCCTTCGGACGGGCCCTGGATCTGGCGGTGCAGATGGATGCGCGAACGCGCGGCGTTCCGTCCACGAAGGGTAAATTGTAAGGGAGCGACCGGGGGGACGCCCCACCTGCTTTGGGGTTCACCTAGCGAGCAAAGCGGGAGGCTGAAAATTTCCCGCCAAGGGATTTTTTATTGAATGGAGAATTGAGAATCGTAAGTAGGGAGATTTACCTGGCTTCGACGGGAAGCGAGGATCGGGCTTCGCCCCTCCGAGCGCGGGGTCTGGGGGCATCGAAGGAGCCACGGCATCGCACCGGCCCGCCGGATAGAATCATAGGCGGCGTGAGCCCCGAAAATAATTCAACATGATCGCCATTATTGACTACGGCATGGGCAATCTCCGAAGCGTCTCGAAGGCCTTCGAACGGCTGGGCTTTGCGGTCAACGTCACGCGCAACCCCCGCCAGATTGACGATGCAAGCCACGTTGTCCTTCCCGGCGTAGGCGCCTTTCCCGACTGCATGCGAAATCTGGAGGAACTGGGCCTGATCGATCCCGTCCTTCGAACCCTGTCGAGCGGAAAACCGTTTCTCGGGGTCTGCTTGGGATTGCAACTCCTGTTCACGGAGAGCGAGGAGTTCGGCCTTCACAAAGGCCTGGGCTGGATCCGGGGCCGCGTCGTCCGCTTTCCAGACGCGGGGCTGAAAGTCCCGCATATGGGATGGAACACACTGGAGATTCGCCAAGCCACGCCGTTACTTCAAGGCCTCCCGATGGACGCGATGTTTTATTTCGTCCATTCCTATTATGGAGTGCCCGATGATTCGGCCGTGATCGCCTCGACGACCGAATACGGACAGCCCTTTGCTTCCAGCATCGCCGTCGGCAACGTCTTCGCCTGTCAGTTTCACCCGGAAAAGAGTCAGGCGGTCGGTTTGAAGCTCCTTCGGAATTTTGCGCAATGTCGATGAAGCGGTCGGTATTTTGTGTCCTATTGGTCGGCCTGGTCGGCTGCGGGCCGAAATACATCCAAAGCTCGTTGCCGCACGAGCTTGAAAAGCACTCCGTACAGGATGTCGGCCTCATTCCCTTCGTTGTGGAACCTTCGACAACAGGCGAGATTCGTTCCGGCAAGGTCGAAGACGACGGGGCCCAAATTATCACGGACCAGTTTTACCGCAAACTGATCGAACTCCATGTCAAGGTCGTCCGTTGGGAGGGACAGCAACCTCTCCCGTCGGGCGACGGGACGCCTCTATCCGATCTCCAAAGGGCCGAACAGATCGGAAAGATTTTAAAGACGTCGACCGTGCTTTTCGGATCCGTGACGGCCTATACGGAACGGGATGGGACCGCCTATTCGATCAGTAGACCGGCCTCGGTTGGGGTTAAGGTACAACTGATTCATGCGGAAGATGGCCATCTTCTTTGGAAGGCCAGCTATAATGAAACGCAAAAATCCTTGTTTGAGGACATCTCCGCTTACAGCCTTTTCTTTAAACGCGGGTGGCGATGGCTGACGGCCTCCGAATTGTCCGAAGATGCCGTCGAACAGCTGATCGCGGCTTCTCCCTGGACCCAAAGGAAAACGAACTGATGTTGATTATCCCCGCGATCGATATCAAAGATGGAAAATGTATACGCCTCAGACAAGGGCGTCTTGGGACGGAGTCGATCTATTCGGATGATCCGCTTGCGGTGGCACAACGTTGGGAATCGGAAGGCGCGGAATTGATTCATGTCGTGGATCTGGACGGGGCGTTCAAGGGAAGGCCAATAAATCACGAACTCATTGTGAAGATGATTCAAACCGTTGATATTCCCATCCAGGTCGCGGGAGGCATAAGGACATTGGCCGACATTGAATATTACAGGCAAAAAGAAGCGTCAAGGCTTGTCCTGGGAACTAAGGCAATGCAATCTCTACAGTTTTTGAAATCAGCATGCGACCTATTTCCGATTGGAATATCGGTCGGACTGGACGCACGGGATGGGAAGATCGTGGTGCAGGGATGGACACAACCCACCGGAGAGTCGGTAATCGATTTTGCAAAAAAGTTGACGGGACTTAGAATCGTTTCGATCATTTTTACGGACGTTCAACGGGATGGCATGCTAAAGGGACCGAATCTTGAAGCGGTTCAGGAACTCGCGCGCTCAGGAGAAATACCGGTCATCGCTTCCGGTGGGGTCGCATCCCTGGAGGATATCGACGCGCTACTCACGTTGGAGTCCTCCGGCGTAGCGGGCGTCATCATCGGGAAAGCTTTATATACCGGCGCATTCAAATTGAGCGAGGCGATTTCAAGGGCCCAGGGGGCGCACTGATGCTGGCCAAACGGATCATTCCCTGCCTGGACGTCAAGGATGGACGGGTTGTAAAAGGAATCGGATTCGTCAACCTCCGTGATGCGGGCGACCCGGTTGAGATTGCCCGGTTCTACGATACAGAAGGCGCCGATGAGCTTTGTTATCTGGACATCACCGCTTCCCACGAGAAGCGGAAGATTCTGCTGGAGGTCGTGGAACGAACGGCCGCCGAGGTGTTTATGCCGCTGACGGTCGGAGGGGGAGTCCGGACCCTGCAAGACATCCGCGATCTCTTGCTCGCGGGGGCGGACAAGGTTTCGATCAACACCGCCGCCGTGGAGGACCCCGCCTTTGTAAAGGCGGCCGTGGAACGATTCGGCAGCCAATGCATCGTGGTCGCGATCGACGCCAAACGGTCCCAGAATACCTGGATGGTTTACACCCATGGCGGGCGAAAGACGACCGGGCTGGAGGCCGTGGGGTGGGCTGTCCGGATGACCGAGGCCGGTGCGGGCGAAATTCTACTGACAAGCATGGATCAGGATGGTACTCGGAAAGGCTACGACATCGAACTCACGCGGGCCGTGTCGGACGCCGTCTCAATCCCGATTATCGCATCGGGCGGAGCGGGCAGCCTCGAGCACCTCTACGACGTATTGGCCGAGGGACGTGCCGACGCCGTCCTGGCCGCTTCGATCTTTCATTATAGACAGTACACCATTCTCGATGCCAAAACGTTTCTCGATTCCAAAGGCATCCGGGTTCGATTCCCGGCGAGGTCCCGATGACTTCTTCAAAGCGGCTGCCGCCCGGATTGAAATTCGATGAAAAAGGCTTGATCCCCGCGATTGTCCAGGATCATCGGGACGACTCGATCTTGATGATGGCCTTCATGAACCGGAAGTCCCTGGACAAGACAATGCGGACCGGGCAGGTCCATTTCTGGAGCCGCTCCCGGAAAACCCTCTGGCACAAGGGGGCCACCTCCGGGAGCTATCTGAACGTCAAGGAAATCCGGATCGATTGCGACGGAGACAGCCTGCTTATCCGCGTCGAACCGGAAGGGCCGGCCTGCCACACCGGCCAGCCGTCGTGCTTTTTCCGTGCCGTCGAGAAAGGCCGTATCCGCCGGCTTAAACCGATGTCAGCCAGGGCCTTGATTCTTGACCGCATTTATGATGTTATTTTGGACCGGAAGCGATCACCCAAAGGAAAATCCTATGTTTCCTGGTTATTGACCTCGGGCCGAGACAAAATTTTAAAAAAGATCGGGGAAGAGTCAGGGGAACTGATCATCGGCTCAAAAAATAATCGCCCATCGGAAATCATATGGGAGGTCGCCGATTTGTGGTTTCATACCCTGGTCTTGCTTGGCCACCACAATATTTCCCCCAGCGACATCTATGAAGAATTGCAGAAGCGTTTTGGAAAAATGAGCCGATTCGTTAGACAGAGGAGGACCTGACATGACCCAATGCCTGTTCTGCCGTATCATTAAAAAAGAAATCCCGGGCCGACTCGTTTATGAAGACGACGCCATCGTGGCCTTTGAAGACATCAACCCCCAGGCACCGGTACATATTCTTGTCGTACCCCGGAAGCATATCGATTCTCTGATGAACCTGACGAAGGCAGACAAGGAACTGATGGGTTCGTTGTTCCTGGTTGCGAACGGGCTGGCGAAAACACACAACCTCAACCCGTCCGGTTTTCGAATCGTGATCAACACCGGATCGGGAGGAGGGCAAACCGTCTACCATCTCCATGTTCATCTGTTGGGGGGCCGACAGATGACCTGGCCGCCGGGTTAATTCATCCCAGAATGTAATTTTGAATACGCGTTTGACGAGAGTTCGTGGAAAGACGACGCTGGTCATCGTCACAATGACGATGTCGTTATTCGGCGGCGGGTTGCCCGCGCCGACGACAGCGGCGACCGATTCGGTCGTCTCCGACGAACCGGTCAAAGTGGTCACAACGTTGCCCGTCCTCAAGGACCTGGTCCAGGAAATTGGCCGTGATCGGGTGACGGTTACCAGCCTCCTCAGCGGCCTGGAGAGCGCGCATACCTATACCCCCAAACCGGCCGACATGCTAGCGATCCAGGGAGCCCGAATGCTGGTCCGGGTCGGATTGGGACTGGAAGTCTGGCTCGACGCCTTGGTCGAAAAGGCCGGCAATCCCGCACTTTTGACTATCACAACATCTATCGGGGTCCCTGTTCTGAAGAACCGGGCTATCACCGTCCCTTCGGATGACCCGCATTCAATGGGGGATCCGCACATTTGGCTCGATCCCGAAAATGCCAAGCTGATGGTTCGCCATATTACCGAGGGTTTGATAAAGATCGACCCGGCTCATAAAAACGACTACTTCCGGAATCAGGCACGGTATATTCAGGATCTGGATCAAACCCAGCGCCGCTTGATGGTGAAGCTCAAACCGCTCCCAAATAGAAAGATCGTCACCCATCACGCCTCCTGGTCCTATTTTGCGCGGCGTTTCGGGTTTGCAGTCCGAGGGAGCATCGTTTCAGAAGTCGGGACCGAGCCTTCTGAAAAACACCTTTCCGATCTCGTTCGGATGATCAAGGCCGAAAAGATCCGAATCATCGTTTCCGAACCTCAATTGAATCCAACGCTGCCCCAGATGCTGGCCCAGCAAACCGGAGCCCACGTGGTAGTTCTGACCCCGACTCCCGGAGTCTTGCCGGGTACGGAAAACTACCGATCGATGATCGAATACAACGTAGATCAACTGATCAACGCCTTCAAGGAATAATTTTGCCCGTGTCCAAACCGACCGTGAATTTACCAAAGGCGGGTCCTGGATTTTTCAACGGGTCATCGGTCAGCGAAGACCTGGAATCCCGAATAAATTATGGGAGGGCTAGTATTGGAAAGGAAGCCGGAGGCTGAGCAACGCGCGGTTTTCATCCGGCGCCATCCGATATTCCAAGACGAGTTTGGAATTTTGAGTGAGGTCCTCCTGAAGGCTGGCCCCCAGGATATCGCGTCCGGCTAAGAAATAGGTAAGATTGGACTGAACTGATCCAAAGCTCGTCTGGAAGGTCAATCCAAAATGAACATTGTCGTTTAATATCAGACTGCTGCGAAGCACATCTCGAGGGACGGAATCAGCGCGGTTTCCGGAAGGGTTTAAGGAAGGCCCTTCAAAATTCATGTTTCCGTCCTTCACCTTCATATTGGCCGAGGTCATGGCGTGACCGTACGCTTTAAGGGTGTAGAGTAGATTCACATTGTTAACTGTATCTTGGAGGGCCCTGGAGAGGGCCTGTCTAGTTAAAAGACGGGCTTCTGAATTCCGTTCGGTATCCGACATCATGTAGGTGGAACCGGCATTTGAGTAAAGATCCCGATAATATAGAGAAAGAAGCGGGTGTTTATCATCGAGTGTCTTCTGAAAAGCTAAATCGAGATTATTTGAAAACGTGGTTATTAAAGTGCGGTTGCTTTCCTGGATAACGTCGGTTTGGGAAGGAGTAATAATAACTGTATCAAGGGCACCATCAAATGCGTATCCCGCCCGAGAGGCAAGGGCCCAGAAGGCTGAAACCAGTATTATGGACTTTAACTGGACCTTTAACACGTTTAATACCTCTTAACATTGTCATCTTCGGTCGATGTCTAATATTTAGATTTTTTTTTAATTTACCACTCATTGTCTTTTTTGTCAAATTTATAACTATCTGATTTTTAATATTTTATTCTAACAGCGACCACGAGTCGTAATAGTTCCGTGGAATTCCATTTAAAAAACGACTCGGCCGGGATAAAATCGTTCCCTGTATCTTTTCATAAATATTGATAGGATAAGTAATATACAGCCCCTTCTTTGCGCGGGTGGCGGCCACATACATTAGCCGCCGTTCCTCTTCTAGTTCATCTTGATTATCAATGGAATACATCGATGGAAACTTCCCGTCAAGAGCCCAAATGATAAACACGGTATGCCATTCTAGCCCTTTGGCCGAGTGGATGGTGGATAAAATCAGCCTTTCAACGTCCTGTACGGGCGATCTCCCGGTCGGTTCGAGCTCGGATACCAACTCGCTTGGGGGTTCAAGTGTGATGTCGCTTAAGAAGCCATCGAGATTGAGATAACGTTCCGTAATCGCATAGAGATGTTCGAGATCCTTGATCCGTTTGGGGTGGTCGTCAAATCGCTGCGATAGGAGAGGAATGTAATAGGTGTAGATTCGGTTCAATTGCTCGGAAGGAATTTGGAGGGCTTCCCTCAGATCTTCGAACAAGCGGGTCACCTCTTTCAGCACCGATCCCCCCGAGGCCTGAAGGCATTGCGTTTTCAATGCGGTCAGCCAATCCGTCCCTCTGGCCATGGACGCCGCTAGGGTTGCAATAATGGCCTGGCTCTTTTTGGGCCCCACCCCTTCGATCAAAAGGAGAAGCCGGTTCCAACTCACGGCATCTCGGGGGTTCTGCAAAACCCGGAGATGGGCCAGGACGTCTTTTATATGAGTCGTCTCGATGAACTTGAAGCCCCCCCGCTTTACAAAGGGCAGACCATGCTTGACCAACTCGATTTCTAGATCAAAGGAATGGTGACTTGAACGGAAAAGAACCGCGATCTCCCCCAGCGGCACTCCTTCTTCCCGCAGCTCCAATATTCTTTGGCAGACGAACCGTGACTGCCAGTTTTCGTTCTCGGCCCGAACCAGCACCGGACGATTGCCTTCCCTTTGATGGGTGAAAAGGTGCTTGGGATATTTTTCATGGGCCTGATTGATGATTTCGTTTGTCAGGTTGAGAATCGGCTGCGTGCTCCGGTAATTTTCTTCCAGTTTAAAGATTCGTGCCTTGGGAAACTCTTTTGGAAAATCCATGATGTTCTTAAAGTGGGCTCCACGAAAGGAATAAATGCTCTGGGCATCATCGCCGACCACCATAATATTCTCATGCCGCGTGCAAAGGAATCTGACCACACGCGCCTGAATTTTGTTGGTGTCCTGATATTCATCCACCATAATCGCTCGATAGGTATCTGAAAGTTGTTCACGAATATCCTGACGGTTTTCCAGAAGTTCCCGCAGTTTGAGAAGCAGGTCATCGTAATCCAGAAGCGATCGCTGTTGTTTATAATCGGCGTAGGCCTTCTCCAACTTTAGGATCGGCTCAAGATGCTCGGAGAAGTGGGGGTAATCCATCAGGACGATCTCTTCCAGTGCGGTGGCCTTGTTCGCCGAAGCGCTGAACATATCCGCCAGGGTATTCTTTCGGGGAAAACGTTTCTCTCGATCTCCGAGCCCCCGAGCATTACGGAGCAGGTGGACCACATCCTCGCTGTCCGAACGGTCCAAGATGGTGAAGGCTGGATCCAACCCGATGGCCTTTCCATGTCGTCGAAGGAGGGTATTCGAAAAAGCATGAAAGGTCCCGCCGGCCACTCGATCGCACGCGGTTCCAAGCAGAATACCCGCTCGACTGAGCATCTCCTGAGCCGCTTTTCGGGTAAAGGTCAGCAGGAGTAGGTTTTGGAGTGGTAGTCCCGACTCGATCAGCCGGGCGACCCGGTAAACCAGGGTGCGGGTTTTGCCGCTTCCGGCGCCGGCGATCACCAGAACAGGCCCGTCCAAAGCGCTCACGGCCGCATACTGAGCCGGATTAAGCTCTTTCTCGTAATCGATCGTAAATCGCGGTGAAGTCTGGGCCGTGGAAGGTCGCTTTAATACATAATGATGATCTTCGATCACATCGAATCCTTTAGGCTTGAAATTCAAAACCGTTGTGCGTAAACTGATTGGTGACGTACAAAAAGCCCTATTGAAGAATAACACATCCGAAAACCGGCTTCAAGCATATGAACACAATTCGAGGCCAAGCGAATTTGATGCGTTTTTGTCTAATCAGTGTTATCGCGCTTTTCTGTCTTGTCTTGTTTAGCCGACCGGCGGAACCGGCGAAAGAGCGATGGCCGATCACTCCCTTAGCCGTGCACGCGCACCGCTACCAGGACTTCCAGCGGGATAGGGTCGTCTGCGAGGTGTTCGGTGAAATCAAAAACACGGGAAGTCAACCGGTCAAAGGTTTCACGCTTCATCTTGAGATGCTGGACGCGAAGGGAAAGAGGCTGACTCAGGAAGATCTGGCATTGCCCCTCCGCGTCATCGTTCCAGGGAACGCCAAGGGCGATCTTCGCGCCGTGAACCCGCAGGAGATCGGGAATTTTATCCAAGATACGGAAAACTGTCCGGACCAGTGGATGGAAGGAAGGATCAAGTTCAGTATTAAGTCGGTTCAGATGGAATAGCCACGATATTATCCAAGGTCTTTTTCCCGCCAAAAACACCTTTCATGGAAAAATCATCACGACGGCCTACTCGACTTGCCAGGATAGAAGGTTTGTAGTACTGCCTTGTCGTTTGATCAATGCCGTGATGATCTTCTCGGTGTCATGGATCGTTGCATGCGATTTCACCGAGAAATAGCTGCTTAGAACCCCGATCTGTCTTCGACAGGGCGAAGTCATATTGCATATGCCGACAGCCTGCCCGCAACCGAAGAAATCGGACATGGAACTATTTTCATAAGGCCGACGGTCCTGGATGCAGGCCGCGATATCCGCATTGATATTCTCATCCAGCGCTTCTATAATCGGAAGTTCAGCCGTATTGACATTGATAGGGTGAAATGGGGAGGAAACCGTCGTGACATAGGGCTGGATTTTCTTATAGATCTCCGGGGTGACCCCCCTTACCAGAAGTAATTCCGAGAGGGTGTCCATGAAGGCCTTTTTGCAACGATAAGGAGGAGTCTGCTGCTCATAATAGAATTCTTCGGGGCAGTCTTGTATGGAGTTCGAATCGACCCAATTCTGGGCCGCCTGGACGATCGGCTCGATCATATTTCGATCCACCTCCAGGACTTCCAGGAGTCGGATCAATATGGCTTGGGTATCGTTCCTCACCGTAGGATCTTTATTTCCCAGACGGTTGATGTCGATTTTGCCGGATTCATCCGTGATCTCGATCGAGACGGCTCCCTCGCCCACCGGATAGGCCGGTATGGGTTGCGCCCACAGTTCGGTCAAGGCGTCGTAGGCCCCGTGGTGTAGAGCGTCATCCTTCAGCGCAGCGCGGGCCGCGGCCACGCCCGATTTGGCCAGATAAATGGCCTGCACCTCATCTCGGAAATTTCCGGCCGTGATTAAATTCACTTTGGCGCCATAATCGAATTCCACGATGATGGCCGTGAGCAGCACCAGAATCACCAGGGTCAGGAGCAGCGCGATCCCTTGCTCGTTACGGAACGGCACGTCGAGCCCTGATTTCGCGACTCCTCGACTTATTATTTTCAAACGGATCGCCATTCTGCTACAATAATATCGAAGATGAAATCGTTCCTTTCAACTCGAAAACATGTGCCGGCCGCAGCGTGGGTCTGGGCCGCGGGATTATTTCTTTTTTCCCTTCTACTCGCCGCCTGCGGTAATAATAAAAACGATGGCATTGAGGCGGTATTCGTGGCCGATTTCAGCAATGAGCCCCCCAGCGGTGACAGCGACAGCTATTCTGACAGTTTTCTATCCCCAAACAACTCGGTCGTAACGGTCGGGGTCAAGAGCGTCCGGTTGATCATGTCGCAAGAAACCGATCCATCCTACACAATTTTCGATACCCAGAACAGCGCCACGCCCCTGGTCCTGGACCTTACCACAACCGCCCAGTCCGCCGAGATCAACAACGCCTTCCCCTCCGGATGTCCATGCGACTTCAGCCAGGTGCAGCTCGAATTGACCTACTTCGAACTCCAAGTCCCGGTGTACGTGAACAACGTTCCCCTCAATCAACGGTTTCGGTTCTATACGCTCGACCTGACCGATCCGCTCCTCGCCGCGCCGGTCAACGAGGGCGAGGTCCTCGTCGGCGACGTCACAAGCAACCCAAACTTTAGCTGGATAGACACCAGCAACGGGGCCTACATATCGCTCGCGGCGTCTAGACCCACTGTCCCCTTGCAGGTCCCGGCTTCCCGGTTCCCCGATCACATCTACAGTTCCACCGTCACAATTGATCTTCCAAAATTTCTCCACATACCGAGCAGCCCGAAAGGAACGTTTGCCGTCAAACTGACCGTCCACGCAGGCAGCATGTTCTTCTTTGACGACACAGACGGCAACGGACGATTCGACCTTTTCACGGATGGATTGCTGGATGCCATCCAGCCCAACTCCCACTTCTATCCGCTCTACCCGACCATCGATGCCGCCGCCGGTTCCTAATCCCTTCAGCCGGACTTCTCATAGGTACTAACGAGGAAGGTCACATCCAAATATTGCTGATTGGCAAAACGCGTCCGGAAATGCAGGTTCTTGATCTTCAAAACATGCGGGGCTTGTTCGATTGCGGAAAGAAACCGCACAGCCTGATCCAACGTTACATTCTCAATCTTCATCTCGACCGAAACCTCCCGGTACTGGTCCACCGGCACAGCCGCCTGAGGCCGCATGTAGGCGATTTTGGACCGCACGTCGGTCGTCCCGGCCAGCGACTCCAGAAACGATAGAAGCGAAAAATTTCCCTGATCCTTTTTAATCCGTTCATCCAGAGAACCGACCTGGGTCTTGATCTGGACATATTCCCGACGGAATTGTCCCAGCGTGGCCAGGGCCTCCTCTTTCTGGCGGATCAGCCGGTCGAGTCCCTTTACCCGATCGAGATAGGATACGGCGGCGGAATAAATTCCGTAGAAGAGGAGTCCGATCAGCGTCACCCCGCCGATGATGAGGTAGATCCGCTCACGGGGTGTGATCCGGTCGCGCCGAAGCCGAACCAGAAGTTGCTGAACAAAAGCCGTTTGGAAAATAGCGTTCATCCCGCCCCTTTTGGCACCAAGGTCATCGTCAGGCGGAAGCGCACCCGGGACTGATCCGCACTGACCTTGGCGTCGCTGACCGTCACGTCTTTGAACGCCTCAAACTGTCCCAGCGAGGCCTTGATTTTATCCACGGATTCGAAGCTGTCCGTTTCGGCTTCCAACCGCAGGCGGCCCGGCTCGATCACGAAATCCTGGACCTCGATCTTTACCGAGGGAGGCATGCGTCGAGTCACTTCGGCCATCAATTGTAACGGCGTCCAATCGCCCAATCCAAACATCGCCGATTTCTTCTTCATGTCGGCGACGGCCGTCTTCGCCTGCTGAACCTCATCCACGACATTGGTCACGTCCGGGAACATGGCACGAAACTCCTCCCGGACTTGGGTCTTCAGCGCTTCATATTTGCTGACTTGAAGGTTGTACTTCATATAAAGATCCGCGGCGGCAACCGCCGCGACGAGAAGGGCCCCTACCCATACGTAGCGCGTGCGGGAACGGGATGCCGCAGCCGCTCGGCCGAACGCAAATTCCCCCTTGCGAAAGTTCATCCGCGACCCGTCCGCCGGCTGGGTCCCTTTCAATGCCAGCCCCAGACTCAGGGCCAAGGCCGGATCCCAACGGCTCCCGTTAACCGATGCGATCTTGGGCGTCGGGGTTAACGTACGCACCCCCAATTCAGACCCGAGATGAGACTCCAGACCCTTGAGTTTGCTTCCCCCGCCGTACAGGATCAGCTCGGTTACATTGGAACGGTTTGCCGCGGGTTCCTGATTTTGGCATACATGGAAGGTCCGGATCAGTTCCGAAACCAGCGGTTCGAGGGCCCGACCGATCGCCTGGGATGCGCCTTTCTGGTGAAGGGCGGAGACCCCGTCGTCCATCAGACCGGCCTGCCGTTTCCAATCCTCCGCCTCGGCCGGAGAAATTCCGCACGACTCCGACAGGACCGCGGTGACATCCCGGCCTCCCCACATAAGAGTCCGCAGAAAGCGGGGCTGTCCCCGGTGCAGAATGCAGACAACCGTTTTCGATGCGCCGATATCCAACACAGCCGTATCACCCTCCCCGCGGTTTCCGGCGCCGGGCCGCTCCGAAAAGACCTGATGCGCAAGATTCATCAAGGCCATGCCGTCCAACTCTACCGATTCCGGATTGATCCCGGCCCGGGCGAGTTGGTCCAGATAATTTTTCATCAGGTGACACGGAACAGCCGCCACCAAAACATGCGACTTGCCCTCCCCGACCTCGGTGACCTGGTAGTCCACCACGACCTCCTCCAGGGAATAAGGAAGAAGCCCCTCGACCTCGAATGGAACCACTTTTTCGAGCTTTCGGACATCCTGAAATGGGAGAATCAGCGTTCTCAGAGAGATCAAATGGACCGGCACCGAGACCACCACACGGTCCGTCGCCAGACGATGTTCGGCGATCCATTCCTTTAATCCGACAAACGGTTCCTTGGCCCATTCAAACGGGTCCTGAATCCGGGACAAATCTTTTTGATAACCGCCGGTCCACTCCACCCCTGTCCACTTTTTTCGTAAAGAGACCGCCTTGACGCAAGAAGACCCGAAATCAAGACCCAGGATCTGCTGTGTCATGGGAGACTTCATTGATCGCGGGCTCCCGGTGTAACGGCCGGCCGGACCGACGGGTCCACGAATCGATTGGCTTCGGAGGGTAAACCAGGACGCTGCGGGACGACCGCCGGGGGCGTCGAACCCACCGGACGGTTGGCTCCGGGCGAGGGATTGGGACTCCCGGTGGCGAGGGCCGAAAATGGAGACCCGTTGACATAAGGCGTCGGCTGTTTTAGAACGCCACGAAGCGAGAAATCCAGGTGACCGTCGGGGGTGGCCAGGGTTGCCAACAGCGCAAGCGGACCGGTCGGCTTGTGCAGTGTTACACGCGAATTGAAATTCAAGAGACTTTCCATAAATTCCGATCGAAGAAGAAGGCTCCCGCTGCCAACCAGATCCAGGGCTTCACCCTGTGCCGAGAAATTTTCAAGGTTGCTCATTCCTGCTTTTAAGGTCACGCTTCCGTTCAAACGTTTGAACCGGATTTCCCACCGCTTCAACCCCACCTCGCTGGCCTCAAGCGACATGATCCCCTGTCCCTGCATCCAGTCCTGATTCGTCCAGTCATGCTCAAACCGGCTGATCCGAACCGTGCCGAACATGTCCTCGGATGGGAGCTGAAACAACGCCGCCAGTCTTCCGAGTTCGAAACCCTTACCACTGGCCTCCAGGTGGTATTGAATTCCCTGCGTTGTCCGGCGAGCCGTTAAACGGCCGCGGGCTTCTCCCCCCCACGCCTGGATCGCCAAGTCCAGATCCATATGCCGCCGCAGAATCGCACCGATCGGCCAACCAACGGATATCTGGTCCGCCGTCATTAGAACCGGAACGGGATGCCCCGCCCGACTCACCGCAACCCCTTTCCAGACCAGAAGGAACGGAAACCGGACACGACTATCTTGGACCGTGACCTGAAGATTCGCAGCCTGCTCCACCTTGATCCGTATCCATTCCGAAAGTTTCTGCCAAGGAAAGGTCAGATACACAAAGATTGTGATGGTGATGGCGGCGGCGGTGGCGTATCCGAGGACCGTAACGAATCCCGTCCGATGTCGGCTCATCCATTGAAACCACCCGGTTCGATTCATGACGACTGGCCGATGGGAATATCGGTTTGGGTGATGAACCGACGTTCCTGACCGGCGTGATCTTTAATGATGAGTTGGATCTCGACCGCCTTCGGTAATTTCTTTTTATCCGCATCGTTCCATTGATCCCACCAATCCTGTCCGTCGAAATACCGGAAGTTCAATCCGATCACCGACTCTCCGAGTTCGTACTCTTCCAAACTATTCACCGACGGACTGAGGGGGCTCGTTTCTTCCCGGTGCATCAGAACGGCCGTGTCAGTCTCCTGATCCGGAATGAGGGCGTACTCCACAATCGATACCGACGGGTCGGTGTTTCCTGCGCTGGCTAGGGCATGAGAAAGCGTCGTAAACCGAAGCGTATCCGCGGGCTGCGCGCCGCCGGTCCCGTCCTCGCCATCGAACAAAAATACCGACGCGCTCCCGGCGTCCGAAGACGGACGCCAGTAAGCCGACCTCAGTTCGGACGTCATCCGCTCCATACTGACCCGGACCATTTGATCGATTTCACTCTCTTGATCCACGATCTGCGTGGACCGGAGTACCGCATTGAAGGTTTCATACAGGAGCGTCACGAGCACCACGGCAATCCCCAAGGCGATCAAAAGTTCCAAGAGCGTAAACCCACTCGGGTCATCCCAGGCTCCCGTCTTCACGATTTTTCATCCACGACAAAGGTGTCCAAAATGACCGACTGCTGACCTTCGCCCTCTCGCCATGTCACCGTAACATTCACCTCGCGGGCGAAATCAAACGGGGTTGTGGTGACCGTTTGGGTCCAATTGAATATGTCGTCCGGTTCGGGGAAATCGCCGGCGACCACGCCGAGCGGCGGAAAGCCCGCCATCTCCACCTCGGACATTTTTTTCTGAGCCAGAAGCGTGGCCCGGGTAATATATCGCGCCTCCTGGTGCTGAAGGATGTCGCGATTCCGGAGTCCGAGGAGAACCACGAAGGTCACCGCCAGAATGGAAAGCGCAACGACCACCTCTAATAGCGTGAAACCCTCGTGCCCCAATCGATCAGAAGGACGGGTTCGTTGTCTCTTCTCGATACCCATCATAAATCTTCACCCGTCCCGTGACCGGGTTGACCACAAGCGTCAAGTTGTCTTTCCGCTCATCGGTCAAATGAACCGTTGTCTTGTCCACACGACCCACAGGATAAAAATCGGCGTAGGCCACTCCCAACGTCACCTTACCCTGTTTCAGCGTGTTCACATCCGCAAACCGAACGATTTCCGGCAATCGCGTGCGCGACACGACGTTTGTGTCGACCTGGACGAATTCGCCTTCCCCGGATTGAACGGCTACCCAATACTCCCGCCGGTCCAGATCGAAATTCAGTCGATAGACCTGCTTGGTCGCTGCGGCCCGATCGGCCAGGAAATAGACCGTCCGAACCAGATGGCGGGCCGATACCCTCAAATCGCTGGAGCCGATCGTGTGAATCGTCGGAAAGGCCAAGGCCACAACCACGCCGAGGATCAGCATCACGACGGCCAGTTCGAGATAGGTGAAGCCGCGTCTATTCGATATCCCAGCTCTGAACATCGGCGTCCTTTCCTTCCCCCCCCGGCTCGCCGTCCCCTCCGTAGCTCATCAAGTCGTAATCCCCATGAGAACCCGGACTGATGTAGACGTAATCGTGGCCCCACGGATCCTTGGGCAGCTTGGGGAGGTATCCGCCTTCCCGCCAATGCTGCGGGATGGTGCCGATCGTGGGCGCCGACACCAGGGCCGGCAGGCCCTGTTCCGTGGAGGGATAAACGCCGTTGTCCAGCTTGTAGAGATGCAACCCTTCCTCGATGTTCTTGACCTGGACCTTGGCCGCCGTCCGACGAGCCTCGTCCGTCCGGCCCATGATTTTGGGGACGACGATCCCGGCCAGCAGCGCCAGAATAAAGACGACCACCATGATCTCAATCAGCGTAAATCCGGATTCCCGCCGCTTAAACCCCGGACGGCTCGCGGTCCGCGCGGACCATGCGCCGCCTCGAAAATTGGATAAATCTTGCGTCCTATCGGATACTTCATATACCATCATTTACCTCACGATTTGACTGAGTTCAAAGATCGGCAGAAGAATCGCCATCACGATAAATCCGATTATCGCTCCCATCACCAGAATCATCACCGGCGTGAGGAGGGCCGTCAGCGTGCCGATAATCGCTTCCACCTCGTTGTCGTAAGCCTCCGAAACCTTGATCAGCATCGGCTCCAGTTCCCCGCTCTTCTCGCCGACGGCGATCATGTGCGTCACAAGCGGAGGAAACATCCCGCTCTTTCTAAGGGGTTCGGCCAGGCTCTGTCCCTCGCCGATGTTTTGTCGGGCCCGATCGATGGCCTCGGCCAATACCGCGTTTTGAACCACGTTTCGGACCACATCCAAGGCCTGAAGCAAGGGGACGCCGCTGGTGAGCAGCGTACTGAGCGTCCGCGTAAAACGCGAAATGGCCACCATGAGGGTCACCCGGCCCATGACCGGCATCCGCAGCAGGAAGCGATCATACTGAATCCGGCCCGCCGGCGTCTTGATGTATTGCTGCAGGGCGAAGATTCCCAGGGCCCCCGCCAACAGGATGACCCACCAGTAGCCGTTCAGGAAATGGCTAACCGCAATGAGGATAACCGTCGGAAGCGGCAGAACCTGATGCACTTCCTCAAAAATCAGTGTGATCTTGGGAACGACAAAGGTGACCAGTCCGAACAGGATCAGACCCCCGATGACCACCATGAACAAGGGATAGGTCAGCGTGGCGATGAGTTGGTTGCGAAGCTTGACCTGGTATTCAAGGTAATCCGCCAGTCGGAGAAGCATGCCATCCAGGGTGCCGCTCGCCTCCCCCGCCCGTACCATATTGATATAGATTTCCGAAAACACGGACGGGTATTGCGCGAGCGCCACCGCCAGGGAGCTGCCTTCCTTGACCCGTTCGCGAATCCCCGCCACGATCCGTTTCAACTCACCTTTTTCCAGTTGATCCATCAGGGCGGAGAGGGCTTCCATCAAAGGGAGTTTCGCTGCGGTCAATGTCGCGAGATGGCGGGTCATCAGGGAGACTTCCATCATTCCAACCCGCTCCGCCACCCGGATGCGCGACCGCCAAGAAAGAGGCTGACCGGAACGGTCCGTTTGGATTGAGGATCCGGCCCCGTACGACACCTCGCCGGCGCCTTCTACAACATCGGTCGGATAGATGCCCGACTGCCGGAGTTTTGCCCGCGCGGTCTTGGGACTATCCGCGTCGATGATGCCGGAAATATCCCGGCCTTCAGTGGTCAGGCCCTTGTACTCGTAAACCGCCATCGTCCGTTACCCTACCACCAGCTCTTCCTGGGTCACGCGCAGCACCTCCTCCAACGTAGTGGTGCCCTCCATGACTTTCCGCGCACCATCATCCCGGAGAGTCAGCATTCCCTTCTCGATGGCGCGATTTTTGATCCGGTTGGAATCGACCTTGCCCAAGACCATCTGGCGGATTTCGTCATCGATCAGAAGAATTTCGTAAATTCCGGTCCGTCCGTGGTATCCGGTCCTCTTGCAGCGGGCACAACCCACCGCACGATAAAAGGTCGGCGGCCTCGTGCCGCTTTTCAATCCCAACTTGGACGACTCCTGCGGCGTGGGAGAGTAAGCCTGACGACAGTCCGGACAGAGCAATCGCACCAACCGCTGAGCAAAGATCGCGACCACGGAGGAGGCGACCAGAAAGGGTTCGATCCCCATGTCGATTAGACGCGTGATGGCCCCCGCCGTATCGTTGGTGTGAAGCGTCGAAAAAACCAGATGGCCGGTCAGCGACGCATGAATCGCGATCTCGGCCGTCTCGGCGTCCCGGATTTCTCCCACCATGATCACGTCCGGGTCCTGGCGGAGTATGGAACGGAGACCGTTGGCGAAGGTCAAGTTGATTTTGGGATTGACCTGCATTTGTCCGATTCCCTTGAGCTGATACTCGATGGGATCCTCAATGGTGATGATGTTTTTGTCGGGGGAGTTAATCCGGTTCAACGCCGCATACAGTGTCGTCGTCTTTCCGCTTCCGGTCGGTCCCGTGACCAGCAAGATGCCGTGGCTGAGCTGAATCAAATGAAACATCGTCTCCCGGTCCTCCTTCGTCAGACCGATGTCCTCGAGATTCAAAAGACTGGTGCTTTTGTCCAGAAGCCGCAAGACAACCCGCTCGCCATGGGCCGTGGGAATGACCGAGACGCGGATGTCGACATCCCGACCGGCGATCTTGATCCCGATCCGACCGTCCTGGGGCAGACGCTTCTCGGCGATATTCAATCCGGCCATGATCTTGATCCGAGAAATGATGCTGGATTGAAACCGCTTCGGGGGCGTCAGAATCTTGTACATGATTCCATCGATCCGGTACCGGATCTCCAAGTCGCGTTCAAACGGCTCTATGTGAATGTCGCTCGCCCGGTCCTTCACGGCCTGGAACAAGGTTGAGTTCACCAAGCGGATGATCGGCGCTTCGTCCGTGGCTTCCAGAAGATCCACAGGCTCCTGGAGCTCGCTGGCCAGGAGGTCCAGGCTTTCTGTGCTCAAGTCCTCGATCACCTGTTGAGCGGTATCGGACGCACGGTCATAGACTTGGTTGATGCAATTTAAAATCGTCTTGGCGGAGACCAGAACAGGCTGAACATCGCGAGCCAGCAAAAGGCGGGCATCGTCCAATGCGGAGATCTGGAGCGGATTGGCCGTGGCCGTCATAACACGGCCGTTCTCCTCACGAATGGGGAGAATCTCGTATCGTTTGGCAAACCCGATCGGGATTTTGGAAAGGAGTACGGGATCCACCTGGGTCGGGACTAGGTCCGGAAGGCAGGGAAGATGAAACTGACGGCCCAATGCCTCCAGAACCTCGCTCTCCTTAACCGCGCGCATTCGGACCAAGACCTCGCCGAGCAGCCCGCCTTTTTCCAGTTGCTGGGCCAAGGCCTCTCGGATCTGTTCGGCAGAAACGGCATACTTCTCTTGAAGAATCTGACCGATGCGTTGCCACGGGCTGGACATGGACGAAACTACCTCTTGTTCTGGGGGGGGTTGATGCTGTTCAGAAATTCTCCGGTCAGCGTTTGATCTCGCAGGGCCTCTTTTACCAAATGCGTTTTCATGTACTCCGTTTTCTGCTGCCGGAGTGAATCCAGGTCATTATTGTCATGGACAACATGTGGGGTGAGAAAAATGAGGAGATTCGCTTTGGTAACATGCTTGGACTGATACTTAAACAACCAACCAATCAGCGGGATATCTCCCAGAAGAGGGATCTTCGTTGTGGTGTTGTTTATGTCGTCCCGCATCAGGCCCCCGATCACCACCGTTTGGTGATTGTCCACAATCACCGTCGTCGTCGCCTCCCGTTTGTTCGTGGTGGGCCCCAACTGGATCAGAACCGCCTGCGGAGTGTCGGCGAGACTGGAGATTTCTTGGCGGACATCCATGCGGACGCGATCTCCCTCCAGGATTTCGGGTGTCAATTCAAGCGTTACACCGACGTCCTGACGGGTGATCTGCGTTTGCGTCACCCCGCCGACCGTCTGATTGTTCCCGGTGATAAAGGGAACATTTTGGGCGACGACGATCTTGGCCTTCTGGTTGTTGGTCGTCAAGATTTGCGGCGTGGACAGCACATTCGTATCCGTCGCACTCTCCAACGCCGAAAGGAGGATCTTGACATTCACGGTGCTAAGCGCAAGATTCAATCCTCCCCCCGTACCCCCCGCCACCCCCGTTATGTTCGTCAAGTTGGCAAGTTCGGAGAGGTCCTCATTGGCCGAACCGTAAATCGTGACATTTTGATTGTTTGTCTGGTAGCCGCCCAACGCACCTAATTGGGTTCCCAATTGCCGCAGTTTGTCCTGTGCAACCTCCATGATCACGGCCTCGACATAGACCTGGCGTCGACGCACATCAATTTTTTTGATCACTTCCTTTAGCATTTCGTAATCTTTTGGGGAAGCCGTGATTAGCAAGGCGTTGGTCGCCTTGTCCGGTATGATTTGAACCGTTCCCTCAAACTCCCCCGGGGATTTGCCGGCAGGGCGGCCGGGGACGGGCGGGGCGGCGGTCCGGGTCGCCAAGCTTGTAAGCAGTTTGGCCGCTTCCTCCGCATTGGCGTTTTCAAGATAATACACATTGATATCTCGCTCCGGGGGCACTTCCGATGCCGGAAGAATCTGAATCATTTCACCGGCCGGGACGGCTGTGAGGCCCTTGATTTCCATGACCGATTGAAAAACTTGGTAGACTTTGTCCACCGAGATTTTTGAGGGAGAAAAAATGGTCACCTTTCCACGGACCCGTTCATCAATAATGAAGTTTTTCCCAATGATTTCACTGACAAATTTCACGAAGACCGGAAGGTCAACGTTGTTGAAATCGAGGGTGATGAGCCGGTCCTTCGTCGGCTTCGGCAGCGTCGGCGTCGGAGGTGGTGAGGGGAGAGATGGGTTCGCCGGCTGTTCTTGAGACGAGGAAGGGATCTCTTCCTTGGACGGTTTTGGCGGTTCCGGCAATTGAGATGGAGCAGGAAGAGACGGGTTCGCCTGTTTTTCTTGAGACGGTGTAACGACTCCTCCCGTGGAGGGTTTCACCGACTCCGGTTTCGAAGATGAAGACGGGGGAGATGGAATCGCGGGGGTTTCTTGAGCTCGGGCATCGGCCGCAAGGTCCACCGGGAGAAAGGCCCCAATTCCCATGAACAACCCGAAAACCCATGGAACAAAATGAACGATCGGCATGCAACTCCGCATTCGAATCGTTTGGACTCGTTTTAGAGGGCGGAACAGACGCGAACCGTTCGCCGTCCCCTCAACGAATCTCATAGGAGAACGACTCTTTTTGGTTATTCCGCATCAAGTCCATCGAGATGTTGGTCTCATCCTTGAGTTGTGTGAAGACCTGCATAAACGACTGGGGATCCTTCACCTCGATTCCGTTGATGCGTTGAATCACATCCCCGTTCCGTAGCCCGATCCGTTCATAAAAACTGGCGGGCGCGATCGAGACGATCCGGAATCCGTCGCTTTTACCATCCGGGGTAAGGTCAGGTACCACCCGGGCTTTGGTCAAAAGCTGCGGTAGATTTTCGAGGGCGGACGCCACTTCCTGCTTGTCCAGAACCCAACTGTTCTGAGTTCCTGTCGACCGGGGGATCACGGCGGGAACCGCGGATGCGGGCCGGCCTAAAAGGGACTGGCCCGGCGGCGTTTGGGTCGGGGTGTCCCCCTCCTCAACCGTTACGGTCTCCCGAATCTTCCCGCGTAGAAACGTAACTTCATTTCGCTCGACCTCAATCAGCTTCGCATCCGGTTCGAGGAGGTCGTCGATGTGATAAACACGCTGTTCCTTCGTCCCCAAGTCCTCGATCACGGCAAGGGATTCGTCGGCCTCGCCCACGCTCGTTCCCACCAGCCGGACCCGGAGCGGCGGCAGTTGAACCGGCTCAGGCGCCACCGCTTGGGGGGGAGCGATGGCCGAGGCTGGTTTGATCCCAAAAATATTCCGGTCCACAATGGAGGAGTAGACCTCGGTCGTCGGTTTCACCTGCGCCTCGGTCGTAGCGGCCCATTCCACCGCGGGTGAACGGGCCGGCAAATCCAGTTGGCGGCCGATAAATAGACTCACCAGATCAGCGACAAAATAACTGAAACCCAGAAGAAATAGAATATTTAGGGTCCAAAGATATCTTTTCATGGTGAGCACCTCCGCTTACCGGCCATGCCGGGTCCGATGAACGAGCCTTTGAGTCAATTAATTATAGACGTTTTCTTGAGAAAGTTCAAATAGAAACACCCTATGTCCTCGTTTTAAACCCCCGACCTTAAAGCGAGGGGATTCCTGGAATCTGGCCCTCGGAAAATCGAGGCAACTGTCATCTTATAATTACCGGAAGGGTGACTCTGAGGAGTCGTTTCCGGCAGATCATCCCGTCCTCTCAACAAAACGTCTCTAACACATCTAAATTATTAGTGATCTTCCTGATCATTTGAATGTTCTCCAGCCTCTAAGCCGGGGGGGGATCTTGTTTGAGGATATGGGGCGTCGATTCAACTGAGAGATAATTTGTCATATCTAAAATAGCTTGTCAACACCCATGCTCCTCTCCGTGACGCCATTCACCATGAAAAAGACAAACCTTGTTCGGACTTGGAATGAGCGGCGGTATTCGGCTGGGATCGATTCTTTGAACGGGTAACACGCCCGGTGATGTCGGCGTTGACTCTCACCGGAGCGTGTGATATACAAGACTTTTCACTGAGGAGCAGTTTGTGTTGTTCCGTTCCCACCTGGGCCTTCGGGTCATCCGGATTCTTCTCTTTGCAATCGATGTCGCCGTCGCCTACCGCGTCCATTTCTGGTGCTCGCCGTTCTACGGCGAAGAGACCCTCCGTCGGCGGCGTTCTCGTCTGCATCAAAAAAAGGCCGACCGCCTGTGTCGGCTGGCGATCGATCATAAAGGCATCTTGATCAAGCTCGGACAGTTTATGAGCGCCCGGGTCGACCTTTTACCGGAGGAGTACACCAGAATTCTGGCCCGGCTCCAGGATGCGATCCCTCCGGCCGATTACACATTGATCAAACGACGTCTTCGGGAAGACCTGGGAAGGAATCCTGAGGAGGTATTTTCAACCTTTCATGAGATTCCGATCGCGGCCGCCTCGCTGGGACAGGTTCACGAGGCTGTTCTGAATGACGGACGAAGGGTGGCGGTCAAGATTCAGTACCCCGGTATCCGGAGGATCGTTCAAGCGGATCTTCGCGCCGCGCGGTGGGCGTCTGGGTTTCTTCAACGATTCCTCCGCCAGATCCGTTTCGATATCCTCTACCAGGAATTTACGCGCATCCTACAACAGGAGTTAAACTATATTCAAGAAGCGCGAAATGCGGAGCGGTTTCATCAAAATTTCGACGGGGACGACCGGATCGTCGTCCCGAAGGTGATCTGGGACTACACTACGCCGCATGTCCTGACCCTGGAATTCGTGGAAGGGATCAAGATCACCGAGTTCGAGGCGATTCGGGCCGCCGGCGTGGAGCTCCCGGCCCTGGCGCGACTCCTGATGGAGTCCTACATGAAGCAGTTGTTCGCGCACCGGTTTCTTCACGGGGATCCGCATCCCGGAAATTTATTCGTTCGACCGGGCCGGACCGCGCCGGACGGCCGGTCCCGCGAACCGGTTTTGGTTTTCGTCGACTTCGGCCTGATGCAGTCCCTTACCCCCGCCATGCGGGAAGGGATCAAGATCACGGTCGGTGGAATCATCGACCGGGATATCCCCCGCATTGTCCAGGGACTGGCGGATCTCGGCTTCATCGACCGGACCGGGGATCACCAAGCGATCGAAAAGGTTGCGGCCTTCTTCATCGAGAAATACCGCGACATCTCCCCTAAGGCTTTTCAGGAGATCGGGATCGGCGATATCGCCCATGACCTGCAGCAGATCTTCAGCATCTCCTCGGCCCTTCAGATTCCCAACAACTTCATCCTGATCTGGCGTACGCTGGGGATGTTGAACGGGATTAATTCCAAACTGGATCCGAACTTGAATATCATTGAACTGGCCAAACCCTTCGCCGTTCCATTCATCCGAGCGGAAGAGGGCCTGTTTGACCGATTTTGGAAGACGGGGCTGGAGGTCGGCGGGCCTCTTCTGGCGCTTCCGAAGGCTCTCGAGACTTTTTTAAACTTCGCCAACCGCGGTGAATTCAAAACCCAAATGTCATCGGAGGATGTCACCGGGGCCCTATTGAGTCTTTACCGGCTGGTTTACCGCGCCATCCTGGGGGCTTTCTTGCTGGTCCTTCTCATCCTTGCCCGATTTTATCAGCATCAAGGAGACGCGCTCGAAAGCCGTACGGCTTGGACGGCTGCGATCGTCATGGGAGGCTTTCTCGTGTGGTCTTTTCTCAGGGGTCGCCGGTGAACCGACCATCCGCTGGCCATCGGAATGTTCTGATGACCGCTCTGGGTCTCACGGGAATCGTCGCCGGTCTTATCCTGATCCGACTCTTACTCCAACAGGATCCAAGCCTTCAATTACGGGAAAAATCCCTCGAGGTGCTTCGGAACGCACTCCAAGAACAGGATCCGTTTGCGCGAAGCGCGGCCGCCAAGGCGATGGGCGACAGCACCGACCCGGCCGTGATCCCCTGGCTGACGGTCTGTTCGAAAGACACGGACGCCACCGTCCGCCTTTTTTCGGTCGAGGCCGCGGCAAACTTCGGATCTCAAACGGCCGTCCGATTCATCGAGCCCGCGATGGCGGATCCGGATGTTTCCGTTCGGATGACGGCCGTTCGGGTGTTGAGCGGACTGAAGTCCGAGGCCCCTCCATCGCTCCTGACGAAAGCGTTGAAGGACGAGGACCCGGACGTGCAATTGCTGGGACTGGGCACGGCCGTCGGTATCATAGGAATGGATTCGCATTCCAACGCGCTCACGATTTTTGAACAGGCGATGAAAAACGAGAATCCGGAGGCTCGCCTAATGGCGGCGACGGGACTCGGTAAAACGGGCGACGTCCGGGCTCTGCCCCTGCTCACAAAGGCCCTTGAGGATCCGGACGCAACCGTCCGGAGCTACGCCGCCCAAGCCCTGGCCGACCTCGGAACCTTCCACGCCATTCCGGTGCTGTCCAGGGCGTTAAACGACCCCGATGCCGAGGTTCGCAGCCAGGCCGCGCTTGCCTTGGGAACCTACAGAACATCCGAGGTCTTGTTTCTGCTTCAACAGGCCGCACAAGACCGCGATCCGTTCGTGCGGCTCTCGGCCGCTGTGTCTATGATAAAGCGGCACGACCCGCGGTCGTTGGAATTATTGAAAGACGCTCTCGCCGATCCCGACTACGGCATTCGCAGCTCGGCCGCAAGGTCGCTTGGGGAGGTCGCGCGGTCGGAGGACTTCGATATTGGAACAAAAGCGTCACCAATGCTCGTTCCATTGCTGACGGATCCCTCATCGCGTGTGCGCTCGGCCACGGCGCGAGCCCTGGGCATGATGGGAAAACCCGACGCGTTACCCGCACTCGCCGAGCGGCTGAATGATGCCGATGGGTCCGTACGATGCTACGCGGCGGGCGCGATCCTACGGATCCTTCACGAACCCCCGCCAAGAGGAGGGGCGCACAAAAATGCACCTCAACAAAAAACGATGGCGCTTCCGGGCCAGCCATCCTAGAAAAGGAGTCGTGGGACCATGAAACCTTTTTTTAAACTGATGGCCGTTGTATTCGTGATGACCGCCGTATTTATGGCCGGGTATTTGACGGGGTCGTTCCGGGCGGAAAAGCTCAACCGGCTCCTGGTCTCCGCCAAGTCGGAAATGACGACGAAAGTGACCCGGCTGGAAGGAGAAATCCGTACGCTGAGATTCCGGATGCGCCTCACCACGGCGCGGGACCGCATCCTCACGGCTCAGAACGACCTCAAGGAGCGAAATTTTGGAACGGCGGAGAAGGAACTGAAGTCGGCCCAAGAGGAGCTTCACGCAGCTGCACTGATGACATCAAAAGAAAACGGGGCAGCGCTGACCGGGTTGGAAGGATCCATCGACGGGTTGATTGAGGTCGTTCACCGATCCGACCCTCGGGCGAAATCCAAACTCGATGCGGTCAAAGCGGATCTCGATCAACTGATCAACCGATCGTGATTATTGAGGATCTCCCTAGCGAGCAAGGCGAGCGAGAAGGGGAGGCTCCATCCGGCTTTGCCGGTGGAGGGGGCGACGCAAGCCCCTTTAATCCGTCATCTCGAGAAGGTGGCCCCGACACCCAGGCCGAAATGAATGGTCGATTCCTGGTGCGGACCCCATAGCACCAACTGCTTGTCCGAGACGACGGGGTAACTGAATTCGACTTCATCCAGCGGACGGGTTTCACGGCCCTGAATCTCCCCGACCACCGTAAGGTCTCGGCCGCGTCCGTAAACGGCCGGATCCAAGAACCCTTCATGACGGATTAAAAATCGGCCCTCCGATTCACTGCCGCGAATCGGGCGGTCGTCACGACCCAGCGGCTGCTGCAGCAACTCGATCCACGTCGTGTTTTTTTTGTTTCGGGCCTGGATGATTTTGCCGCCCCAAAGGACGGTCTTGCCCTTGTAGGAGTCCGGGTCATGAAATACGGCTTTAAACGTCGCGGCGGGATCGACCTCGTCCAGGACTTCTTTCGAGATGGCCTGCACACAGCCGCTTAGAAACCACAAGAAGGCCACGGCCCAGAGAATCCGGTGAAGGTTTGATAACCGGACGGCGTTTTCGCCTCGCAACATGGCGCTCATGACCGATTTCCATTTTGACTGTCATTGGCCCGCATCGTGGATAGGAGCTAGCCGGCCTTGGCCTCTTTATCGACGGTGGGTTTCTCGGGGGCCGGTGGCTTCGGGGCCGCCTTACCTTCCTTTTCCGCCTTCTCGCCCTTGACCTTCGTCCCATGCTCCAAGGAGGACAACAGAACGCGTCGCCGCCGTTGAAGACGCTTCAACCGCTTTCGGAAGGGCCGCAATTGCATCGAGGTTTCCGTCCCTGATTTCCCCTCCCGTTTTTCCGATATCGTTTTTTTCAGACGATTGATCTTCTCTTCCAGTTTAACCGGATTCGCCATCGAATTTCTCCTTTAACCAGGTTAGATTGTCTTCCGAAAACCCGCTTCAGTTTCTTGTCCGAGTGGTGGTCGGACTTTTCCACGATTATGGATCTCTCCGCGTCACAAAGGAGTCCAGTTGATCTTCTCTGGATAAGCGCTCCGCCAATTGGAACGCGGATTGTTTCTGACCAAGCGATCCCACACGGACACGGTAAACCGTGTTTTGATTCGTTCGCACCGTGAGCAAATAAACATCCGGGTATTTCTTCCTCAACCGGTTTGCCAAGTTTCTTGCATTCGCTTCGCTCTCGAATGCACCGGCTTGTACCGTGTAGGGGCTTCCCGCCTCTATCAAAGATTCCTGGGGAAGGCCGACCACCTCGATGGCAACGGGTGCCGTACCGCTCCCGGTCATGCCCAGGGCCTTGGCCGCCCCGTAGGAAAGATCCAGTATGCGTCCCCGCACGAAGGGACCCCGGTCGTTCACTTTCACCGTGACCGAACGCCCCGTTTCACGTTCGGTAACCCTAATCGTCGTTCCGAGCGGCATCAGACGATGGGCGGCTGTCAGGCCATACATGTTATACGTCTCGCCGTTGGCGGTCGGACGCCCGTGAAACTCCGCTCCGTACCAGGAGGCGACGCCGGTCTCGCGATACCCCACCGGATAATCAAGACCGGATCGGGGAATCGACGCGCATGAGATCACGAATATCGACAGTAAGAATCCGAAAAGTGGCGGGGCTGCCCTTCGTTTGATCTGCGAGTTCAATGTTTGGAAGACACCCGAATTTTAACGACACGGATCTTGCAGGAAGAACAATAGGCGGTTGGGGTCAGCTCCCCCCCGCAGGTGGGGCAGAAATCTTTGCGCCGTCCGGATTTGCGTCGCTCCGTCCTGCGCCGCTCAATCATCCGTCGATCGCGGAGTGGATCACGACGGTCCCATCGTACCCGCTTTTCCGCCCCCGGTTTCGTCGTCTTGGACTTTCCGCCCATCCGGAATACTCTCCATGCATTGGGGTTGGGATGCCGAACGATCGTCGGAGGGGGACAACGCAGCAAAACCGGAAGCGATCACTTCGGCGTTCATGAGACGATCGATTTTAGGGCGCGCCCGATTCAAAACCCGGACCTACCCCTCCCCAAAAAAACCGGATCAGACCTGTTTCTTCTTGGAGGTCTCCTGTTTCCTGATCCATTGACCGATCGCTCTCATCTTCTGGTCATTGAGATCCACGAAACGGACGCCGATGCCTTCTGAACCGGCTCCCTCTGCCGCGTAAGACCGCGTCCAGGTGACTTCACCGGTACAGTTGATCTTGGTCTTCTTATCCGGCAGCACAAATTCGATCGGAAAACGCTCTCCGGTTTGGAGGGGGCGCTCCGTGGACATGAACAAGCCGCCGATACTGATGTTCTGCATATGCCCGATGAACACCTTGTTGTATTTCCTCCACCGGATTTCCAGCACGAACAAGGGCAAACGAAGCGAACGCCGCTTTTCGATAAAGGCCTGAAGGCCATCTTTTTTGGACGAAAGCGATTTTGATTCCGTGGGGGACTTTGTTTTCAACTCGAACTCCGCTGATCACCACACCTGATGCCTGAAAACTATAACAAGTTGCGTTTCGTCCGTCAAGAAAATTCCGATTCGAGCAACGGCCTTATTCCTTGACAAGACCTTTGGTTTGGCTATAATTGAATCAACGCGGCCGACGATGACCAACCCCGAACCCCTCTCCGGAAACATTCAGGACACACCTTTACCGGACCTGCTACGAAACCTCCAATCGTCCAGATTGACGGGAACGCTGACCCTGCAACATGGGGGTGAGGAAAAATCGATCTACGTCAAGGAGGGAAACATCGTCTTTGCATCTTCAAACGTGTCGGCGGACCGGCTGGGGTACATTCTGATCAACGCCGGTAAGTTGACGAACGGGCAGATGGAAGCGGCACTCAAGCTCCAGAGCGCCGCCCATAAGCAATTCGGCGCGATCGTCGTAGAGCTTGGGTTTTTAAACCCCAAGGAATTGTTCGATGGACTCAAGCTTCAGGTCAAAGAAATTATCTACAGCCTCTTCCGTTGGGAAGAGGGCCGCTATCAGTTCACACCCGGCAGGTTGCCCGATCAGACAATTCCGCTGGTGCTGGACCCCATTGAACTCATCTCAGAAATCATCGCCCGGCTGCAAAACGAATCCTGACGTCCCGCGCGTTCCAATGAAATCCGACCAGGCCGTGTCGGTTTTTTCCCGACCTCAGCGTTCCTCGGCAAACGCCAGAAGGGCAATGCTCCGGGCTCGTTTAATGGCTTGACCCACATCCCTCTGATGAGACGCGCAATTGCCGGAAATCCGTCGCGGGACGATCTTTCCCCGCTCCGTCACGAAGTTCCGCAACAACGAGGTGTCTTTATAATCAATAAATTTGATCTTGTCGGCGCAAAAGCGGCAATTTTTCTTCCGCTGCGTAAACCGGCCTTTCTCCACCGAATCCTCCTTATTGTTTCCTTGACTGGGTTCAGCCGTTTTATTTTTTTGTGGCGATGCCTTCAGAACGGGACATCGTTATCCGGGCCCCCCACGGCCGGCTCGACATCCTCCGGAATGGATTCCGCCTTAGCGGATGGAGGAGCCGCCTCCCCCCGTTTGGGCATGAAACGAACCGCCTGGGCCACCACTTCATGCTTGCTGCGTTTTTGTCCGTCCTCCGTTTCCCACCGGCGTTCCTGAAGCCGTCCGTCCACGATCACGCTCTGTCCCTTGTTCAAGTATTGACCGCAATTTTCGGCCTGTTTACCAAAAACCACCACGTCAATATAACAGACCTCCTCTTTGAGGTCCTCGCCCTGTTTATATTTGTGGTTGACCGCAAGACGGAAGTTGGCCACCGGCGTCCCGCTGGGGGTGTACCGGATTTCGGGATCTTTGGTGAGGTTGCCGATTAGGATCACCTTGTTGTAACTGACCATCTTTTCTAATCCGCCTTTTTACCGGATTCCGACCACCGGCGATCGTCCCGGTCATGTCCGGATCGGCCCCGGAAGGGTCGTCCCTCATCCGGCGAAGGCATGACCAGCGTGCCCGAATCGCCTTTGGACGGTTTGACCGTTAGAAATTTGATGACGCCGTCTTCCATTTGAAAGCTGTGTTCGAGATCGTTTACTACTTTTCCGTCGCCCTTGAAACGGAAAATGATATAGGTCCCCTTCTTCTCCTTATCTACTTCATAGGCCAGCTTTCGCTTTCCCCAGTTTTCGGTCTGCAAAAGGGTGCCCCCGTTTTTTTCGACGACCCCTTTCATTTTTTCAACGACTTTCGTCACCTCTTCTTCGGTTAAGTTTGGCCGAACGATGAAAATGGACTCATACAGCTGCATAAAGATTGCTCCCTCCTGGATGTCAAGCCCTCAAGCAACGTTGAGAGCGAGGTACCAACTACCCCGACAACGTGTCACTCTTGTAACACATCCTTCCCGTTAAAATCAACAGCCCTTTTCAGACCTGAAACCTGAAATGCAGGATATCTCCATCCCGAACGATGTAATCCCGTCCCTCCACCCGAAGCAGCCCCCGTTCGCGAACCGTTGCCGCGTTTCCGCAAGCGATCAGATCGGAGTAGGCCATGACCTCGGCCCGGATAAAACCCTTTTCCATATCGCTGTGGATTTTTCCGGCCGCCTGCGGGGCCTTGGTCCCCTGCGGAACGGTCCAGGCCCTCGACTCCGGCTCCCCGGCCGTAAAAAAGGTGATGAGCCCCAGTAATTGGTAACCCGCCTGAATTAGGAGGTCCAGCCCGGATTCGGCCAGCCCCAGTTCCTTCAAGAAGGAGGCCCGCTCCTCTTTCGGCAACGCAATCACCTCGGCCTCGACTTGCCCGCTGATGGCGATTACACGGGCCCCTTCCCGTTCCGCGATTTTACGAACCTGCTGTACTAGAACGGTTTCCCGTCCCAGATCGGTCTCCGATACATTGGCGACATACAACACCGGCTTGTCGGTCAGAAGATGCATCTCGTGCAGCCACCGAATCTGCTCCGGCGAGTAGGGTTTCCCGCGGACCGGCTCCCCCTTCGCCAGCAAGGCGTGAATCCGCTGCGTGAAGACGTGTTCCTCCGCGGCCTTCGCCTCTCCCGACCGGACCTTTTTCTCAACCGATTGAAGACGACGCTCCACCGTTTCCAGATCGGCCAGGACCAGTTCGGTCTCGATAATCTCGATATCTCTCGCGGGGTCCACCGAACCCGAAACATGCACGACATCCGGATTCTCAAAGCAGCGGACGATGTGAACGATCGCATCCACGCTTCGAATGTGGCTTAAGAACTTGTTGCCCAGACCTTCCCCTTGGCTGGCCCCCTGGACCAGTCCGGCAATATCGACGAACTCAACCGTCGTTGGAACAACCTTCTTTGATTTGAAAATCTCGACCAACCGGTAAAGCCGTTGGTCCGGAACGGCCACGACCCCGACGTTCGGCTCGATCGTGCAGAACGGATAATTCGCCACCGCCGCGCCCGCGGCCGTCAAGGCGTTGAAGAGGGTCGATTTCCCCACGTTGGGGAGCCCGACAATTCCACAATTAAATCCCATGATTGGTTACACGAGCAGCGGGATCATCAACAAGGCCACGATGTTGATGATCTTGATCATCGGATTGATCGCCGGCCCGGCGGTGTCCTTGTACGGATCGCCGACGGTATCGCCCGTCACGGCTGCTTTGTGGGCCTCACTCCCCTTGCCCCCGTAATTCCCTTCCTCGATATATTTTTTAGCGTTGTCCCAGGCGCCCCCGCCGCTGGTCATCGAGATCGCCACGAACAGGCCGGTGACGATGCTTCCAACCAGGACCCCGCCCAAGGCCTTCGGTCCCAGAAGAAGCCCGACCGCAATGGGCGACAGAACTGGAATCAACCCGGGAACGATCATTTCCCGGATGGCCGATCGGGTCACGATATCCACGGCCCGGCCGTAATCCGGGCGGCCGGTTCCCTGCATGATCCCCGGAATCTCGCGGAATTGCCGACGGACTTCTTCCACGATCATCCCTGCGGCTTTCCCAACGGCCTCCATGCTCAATGCGGAAAAGAGATAGGGAAGCATTCCGCCGATGAAAAGGCCAACCAAGATATAGGGATCGCTCAACGTGAACACCACTTTAATGTCCAGAAGGTTATTCAGATCCTGCGTATACGATGCGAAAAGAACGATGGCGGCCAGACCGGCCGACCCGATCGCGTATCCCTTCGTCACGGCCTTGGTGGTGTTGCCCACGGCATCGAGCGGATCCGTGATCGCGCGGACGCTCTTATCCAGGCCGGCCATCTCGGCGATTCCGCCGGCGTTGTCGGTGATGGGACCGTAGGCGTCCAGCGCCACGACCATTCCGGCCATCGACAGCATCGAGACGGCCGCGACGGCCACGCCGTAAAGGCCGGCGAGGTGGAACGCGGCCAAAACACCCGCGGCGATCACAAGCACCGGCAGCGCCGTCGCCTTCATGCTCACGGCCAGGCCGGCGATGATGTTGGTTCCGTGGCCGGTAGTGGACGCCTTTGCGATCCCCCGGACGGGGCCGAAGGAAGTGGATGTGTAATATTCCGTGATCATCACCAGGGCCGCCGTCACAATCAGACCGACCAGCACGGTGCCATAGATTCGGCTTGGATCAGCCCCGCTGAGTCCCTGGAGCATCCAAAGGGTAACGGGATAGAGCGCGACGGCCGAAAGCAGCCCCGAAACCGCCAGACCCTTGTACAACGCGCCCATGATGTAGCCCTTGCTTCCGACGCGGGCAAAGAATGTACCGACGATGGAAGTAATGATCGAAATACCGCCCACAACCAATGGATAAACCAAAACCTGTTTTGCCCCGCTAAAAACCAGGATGCCCAGGAGCATGGTCGAGATGATGGTCACGGCATACGTTTCAAACAGATCCGCGGCCATACCGGCGCAGTCCCCGACATTGTCGCCGACGTTGTCCGCGATGACGGCCGGATTCCGCGGATCGTCCTCCGGAATTCCGGCCTCAACCTTGCCGACCAAGTCCGCCCCGACGTCGGCCGCCTTCGTGAAGATCCCCCCGCCCAGACGGGCGAAGATACTGATCAGGCTCCCCCCGAACCCGAGACCCACCAGGGGCGTGATATTCACTTGCTCGCCGGCCGGTGTCATGGCTTCCAATATACCGTAGTACCCCGCGACCGATAAAAGACCCAGACCCACCACCAGAAGCCCGGTGATGGATCCGCCCCGAAAGGCCACCGCGAAGGCCGCGGCGAGACCCTGTTTGGCCGCTTCAGCCGTTCTGACATTGGCCCGCACCGAGATGTTCATTCCGATATAACCGGCCGCAGCGGACGAGATCGCACCGATCAGAAACCCGATCGCCGTTTTGGCTCCCAGGGTGGTCCACAGGATAATGAACAGAACCAGGCCCACCCCCGCAATCGTTGTATATTGGCGGTTTAAGAAGGCCTTCGCTCCCTCCTGAACAGCCTTCGCGATTTCCTGCATCCGCTCCGAACCGGCCGACAGGGCCAGAACCCATCGAGCCGCCACGGCCCCATAGATTACCGCGGCCAATCCGCATGCCACGGAAAAAAAGATCGAACCGCTTGTCAAATCCATGCTTGACGCCTCCTCATCCGGTCATCGTTTCGTGAAAAAGCAAGTAGAGATTCGTCGCATTCACACCCTGTCAAATCAGTGAAACCGGTTCATGGTTGCTTCCGGCCCTTCCTTAATGAAACAGTCCAAGGCCATGACGGATCGCTCAATCATCTCCTGTACAATGGATCTTTCTTCCGGAAGAAAAACCGAGAGAACATACCGATCCGCCGCCTGGTGAGCCGGCGGTCGGCCGATGCCTACGCGGAAGCGAAAAAAATGGTGGGTCTGGAGTGACGCGATGATGGATTGGACTCCGCGATGACCGCCATGCCCTCCTTTCGACTTGAGCCGAAGGCGTCCGAGACTCAGATCCAGATCATCGTGAACCACAAGAAGATCCGACGGTCCGGCTCCGGTTTCCCGGAGAAGCTCCAGGGTCGCAGGCCCGCTCCGGTTCATATAGGTCTGCGGCTTTGCCAGGACCACGTGTTCTTCGTTTCGGTTCCGATCACGGATCGTGCCGGAGGCGATGACCATCCGCGAAGATGTTTTCCGGAAGGAAGCGGCCAGAGATTTCGCGAAGGCATCGAGAACCATAAACCCGATATTGTGACGGCTGTGCGCGTACTCCGCCCCCGGGTTTCCAAGCCCGACCAGGATCTTCAATAGGAAATTACCCTTTCGCTCCGGACTCCTTCTTCTCTTCCTTGCCGCCCGGTTTAGGGGCCTTGCTCTCGCCCTTGGCCTCCGCCTTCTCTCCCGCTTTTCCGCCGGCCGCGGGTTCCGCGCCCGCTTCCGCCTCACCCTCTTCCTTCTTCTTTCCGATCACCTCGGGCTCCTTCGCCTCGGCCGGCGTCCCCGCCAGAATTTCTTCCAGTTTGGCCTCCGACATCGGGGCCGCCACCGACACAATGGGAAGATCCTTGTCTTCGAGAATCCGGATTCCCTGTTCGACCTGAAGATCCCGGATATGAATCGACTCCCCGATCTTCAAGTGAGTCGCATCGACATCGAGATGGTCGGGAATCATGGAAGGGAGACATTCGATCATCATCTCCCGAAGGTTGTGCTGGAGGACACCGCCCAACTTGACCCCTTCCGGCACATCGCCCTTGACCATGATGGGAACCCTCACGCGGATCGCCTTGTTCATATTGATCTCGAACAGATCCGCATGCAAAATGCCTCCGCTGATGGGATCCTTTTGAAAATCGCGGAGGATCGCCGTCCGGGTTTCGAGCGATTTTCCGCCTTTGATCTTCAGATTGATCAAGGCGTTCTCCCCCGATTCCGACTTCAGAATTTTAATCAAATCCGCGGGGGCAACGGCCAGTAGGCTTGACTTCCCTTCCCCGTACAAGACGGCGGGAATCTTTCCGGACCGTCGGAGAGCTCGGGCCACCCCTTTTCCGCTTTGCTGACGCTGTTCCGCCTCCAAATCCATGCGTTGCATATCGATCTCCCTTGCGTTACAGTTACACGAATAACGAACTCACCGATTCTTCGTTATGAATCCGACGAATCGCCTCGCCCAGAAGCGGGGCGACGGACAGAACCTCTATTTTTTTGCAAATCTGTTCCTTGCCGGCCAAGGGAACGGTGTTTGTGACAATCACCTGACCCAGCACCGAATCGTTGAGGCGCTGCAACGCCGGGCCGGATAAAACAGCATGCGTACAGCCTGCCAGGACGCGGCGGGCCCCTTTGTCGGCGCAAGCCTGCCCGCCTTGGGTAATGGTTCCGGCGGTGTCGATCATATCATCCAAAAGGAGCACATCGCGATTGTCAACATCGCCGACAATGTTCATGATCTTGGCCTGGTTCGGACCCTCGCGGCGTTTGTCGATAATCGCCAGACTCGCGTTGAGCCGTTTGGCAAAGGCACGGGCCCGTTCCACTCCCCCGGCATCCGGCGACACCACCACCAGATCCTTCAGATCCATGGTACGGAGATGGTTGAGAAGCACCGGCGTCGCGTACAAGTGATCGACCGGGATATTAAAGAAGCCCTGGATCTGTCCCGCATGCAGATCCACGGTCAAGACCTTATGGGCCCCGGCCGTCGTGATCAGATCCGCCACCAACTTCGCGGTGACCGGCACCCGGGGCTGGTCCTTCCGATCCTGTCTCGCATAGCCGAAATAAGGAATGACGGCGGTGATCCGACGGGCCGACGAACGTTTTAGCGCGTCGATCATGATGAGGAGTTCCATGACGTGCTTGTTGACCGGATCCGAACAGGATTGAACCACAAACACATCCATTCCGCGAACGTTCTCCTCGATCCGGACAAGAATCTCCCCGTCGCTGAATGCCGAGACGGTCGCCGCGCCCAATGCAATGCCGAGGTGATCGCAGATTTCCTTGGCCAGCGGAATGTTCGAATTTCCAGAAATCAGTTTAAGCTCGTTTAACACAGCGTTCCTGCCATGAAATGAAGCGCGGCATGAATGACCCGGGTCCTTAAGGCCATCCTCATTTTTGTTATTGGTTCGGAGGTAGGGACTCGAACCCCAATTCGCAGCTCCAAAGGCTGCTGTCCTACCGTTGGACGACCTCCGAATATTCCTTTTGCATCACCGAGTCGGGCCATGGTTTTACCACGGGGACCGGGTCAATAGCCGTGCCACCCAGATGGTCCAGCCTCCGTGCCGACGGACCCGTCCCCACGCCAAATCCTGCCGAAGAACCGCCGCCGCCGCGTGTGCGGATGAACGATCCGGAAACACGCCAAACACGGTCGGTCCGCTGCCGGACATCAAGGCCCCCCTCGCTCCCAATGAACACAGGCGCTCCTTCATGGTCTCAATGACCGGGTATCGTCTGATCGTGATCACTTCCAAGTCATTGTGGAGGGGGAATGATCGTTTCGTCAGCGGGAAGGCCTTGCTCGCACGGGTTGAGATTTTAAGCCGATTTCGATCCAAAGTCAATCCTATTTTTTTAAGGAAAGGTCCCGGCGGGGTTAATCCTTCGGCACGGACCCGATCCAACTCGGAATAGACCCAAGCCGTCGAAACCTCGAACCCGGGATTGGCCAACACGGCCCAGAGGTTTTCTCCCAAACAAATCGGATTAATCCGGTCTCCGACCCCGGAGACCCAAGCGGTCGGCCCTCCGAAAAAAAAAGGAACATCGCTGCCCAGATTCCGCCCCAGGCCCGCGAGTTCCGCGGCAGGCGGAGTCATCCGGTGCAGGCGGCATAGACCATGAAGCGTCGCCGCCGCATCGCTGCTTCCGCCGCCGAGCCCGGCACCGATCGGGATCCTTTTGTCCAGCTCGATTCGCAATCCGGTTTCGATCCCATAACGCTTCGCGAAGGCCCGTGCGGCCCGTGTAATCAGATTATCCTCGCCCAAGGGAAGGTTTTGAGTCCGGGTCACAATTCGGATCCCATACCGGACCGGTTTCAAGGTCAAGGTCAACCGATCCTGAAGACCAACCATCTGCATTAAGGAGACGATGGGATGATATCGGGTCGAATGACGCTCCAGGACGTTCAACAGGAGGTTGATCTTGGCGGGTGCACGCAAAGTGACAGTCCAACGTGAGCGCATGCGAGAGGAGTGATCCATTGATGATATTCAGTGGAAGGCCATGAAACCCGCTCAGGGGGCGGGGGTATCCGATTCCTCTTCATCACCCTTCGGGGCATCCGGAAGAGATCCGGGTTCGCGATTTTTTCGGATGCTGTGCTTGTCCAGACGGTACCGGAAAGAACGCATGTTCAACCGAAGCAGATTGGCCGCATCCCGCTTGATCCAATTGGTTCGCTCCAGGGCCTTCAAAAGAAGGGTTTTTTCCAAGTCGCCGATCACTTTGTCCAGATCCAGTCCTTCCGACGGGAGGGTCGTCAATAACGACTCCTTGCCCCCCCCCGGCCTCTGGAGACATTCCGTCACATCCTTGAGTTCGATGGCCTCACCCGTCGTTAAAGCCACAACGCGTTCGATGACGTTCTCCAGCTCTCGCACGTTTCCTCGCCACGGGTGAGCCTGTAAAGCCTTCATGGCCTCCGGCGTGATCGTCCGGATCTTTTTATTCAACCCTTGATTCATGACGGTGAGAAAATGACGGACCAGGAGCGGGATATCCTCCACCCGCTCTCGAAGCGGCGGCAGAACAATGGGGATGACATCCAGTCGGTAATAGAGGTCCTCCCGAAACGTCCCCTCCGCCACCGCCTTTTCAAGATCTTTGTTGGTGGCCGCAATGATTCGGACATCGACATGAATGTTTTGCGTTCCGCCGATTCGGCGGAACTCTTTTTCTTCCAAGACACGCAGCAGCTTGGCCTGAATCCCCGACGGGGTGTCTCCAATCTCGTCCAGGAAAATCGTCCCCTCGTGGGCGATCTCGAACAGGCCCGGTTTGTTCGCATGCGCTCCCGTAAAGGATCCCTTCATGTGGCCGAACAATTCGCTCTCCAGAAGAGGCTCGGGAAGCGCGCTGCAATTGACGGTGACAAATGGTTTGTCCTTGCGCAGGCTGTCGGAATGAATCGCCTGGGCGACCAGTTCCTTCCCCGTGCCGCTCTCACCCAGGATCAGGACATTGCTCTGGGTATTCGCGACCTTCTTGATCACCTGGATCACATTCTGCATGCCCCCGCTTCGGCCGATAATATCCTCCAGGGCGGCGGCCCCTTTCACCCGCTTTTTCAAAAGCTGATTCTCGGTCCGGAGTCGTTTTTTCTCCAGTGCATTCTGAATAATCAACCTGACTTCCTCGATTTGAAAGGGCTTGGTAAGGTAATCGTAGGCTCCCTCCTTCATGGCTTCAATCGCCGTTTCGGTGGAAGCAAAGGCCGTGATCATGACGACAATGGTGTCGGGCGATGTCTCCTTCACCGTCTTGAGGACTTGAAGACCGCTCAATTTGGGCATCTTGACATCCGTCAAGACCAGATCGAAAATTTCTTTCTGGACCAAGCGGCTCGCCATCTCCCCGTCGTCAGCCGTCGTGACAGCATAGCCTTCCTTCTTGAGCACGATGCTCAGGAAATCCCGCATGCTTTTCTCATCATCTACGACTAATATCTTTTCCACGGTCAACGGCTCCTTAATTTTTCAATTCGGACAGATGTTGTCGGTTCTCCGACCGGCAGCAAGAGGATAAAACGGGTTCCTTCGCCCGGTTGACTCTCGACATGAACCCGACCCTGATGGGTCTCGATCACGCGATGCACGATCGAAAGACCAAGGCCTGAACCCCGATCCTTTGTAGTAAAAAAAGGATAGAAAATCTTGTCCATATGCTCTTTCTGAATCCCGTGGCCGTCGTCTGAAAACGTCACTTCGACCCAGGCTGTTTCGGGTGACTTCTTATCGGGGCCCATGGTCACGGAACGGGTTGTCACAAGCAGCCGCCCCCCCTGCGGCATGGCCTGACACGCATTAATCGACAGGTTCCAAAAAACTTGCCGGATCTGGTCCGCATCCACAACGGCATCCAAATCCCCCGGAGCCAGGCTCGATTGAATATCAATGTTTTCCTGGTACTCATTGCCTTGTCGAAGCAGGCTCAACGTATCCCTAACGAGCTGGTTGATGTCCCATCGTTTTTTATTCAATGGCGAAGGCCGGGCGTATAGTAAAAAGGCCGTGATGATGCCATTCAGCCGTTCGGTCTCCCGCAGAGCGATCTCCATCAGCCGACGGGATTCCTCATCATCGAGACGAAGATCCCGACTCAGCACCTGCATGGACCCACTCAACGACGCAAGAGGATTTCGGATTTCATGGGCCATTCCGGCGGCCATCTCTCCGATCGTCGCCAGTCTCTTTTTGTGCTCGATCTCCAACTCCATCTTTCGAATTCGGGTCAAGTCCTGAAATATCCAGACGCCTCCGATCTGCTGTCCATTTTCGTTCTTGAGCGGGGAGACCGTCATCCCCAACACAAGGGCTCCTCCGTCTTTACGGTGGCACTCCCGGTCAAATCGATAGGGTTCCATGAGCGGTTTTTCGGCGCTGATCAACTCTTTCAGGTCGGGTGAGCCGAAAATCTCCCACCATGGCCTATCTCTAACCTCTCCGTACCGATACCCTATTATTTCCTCCGCCGCACGATTGAAAGAGGTGATCTCTCCGGACAGCCCGGTCGTCATCAGCCCGGTGCTCATGCTTTGTACCACGTGCTCATGAAAGGCCTTCAATTCGGCCAGTCCGGCCGCCTTTTCTTTCAGCCGTTCCCGTGTAAGACTCAGCTTTTCGGCCAGTCCTCCGCTTAAATAAGCCACGGTCAGGAAGCCGACGACATTTAAAAAAAGAAAATAGAGCGTTTCCCGATCGGAATACGTGCTGGCCGCCGTTTCGGGCAAGAACCCGAAATATTGGAGATCCACGAGCAAACCCAAGAGGACGCTGGCCATGGACGCGGTGAGACTTCCGCCTTTTCGGCCCAGGATCACACTCGCCGCAATCGAGGTGATCATATAAAACGGTGAGAAGGGACTTTCGATCCCGCCTGTCAGATAGACAAGAAGGGTTTCATAGATCAGATCAATGAAGATCTGAACATAGGCAAACAGCGTGAGAACTTTCAGCCGATTAAGTAGGATGCCGTAAACGATCGTGAGACAATATGTCGATGCGATCAGATAGGAGAACGAAGTGGTCGTCTTCCCGATATGCCCGTACCCGACCTGTAGAACGATCGAGGCACCCAACAGCACCGTAACGATCACGACACGCAGGACCATGAGCCACTTGAGCTTGGCCCGTATTTCTTCAGGCTGGATCCATTGGAGCTCCATCGTGCGCATCACAATCCGGTTGTGGAAATCAGTACGGGAAGAAAGGCGGCTCTGACTCGTCTCGGTTCTAAGACCGGAACTTGAAGCAAGGAGGTGTACGTTACCGTCACGTAAAGCAAAAGAACGGGCCAGAAGAATCGGACGAACTTCTTAACCCTAGATGGTCCCGGCCATTTTGAAAATCGGCAGGTACATGGCCACCACGATGAACCCGATGATGGCACCCAGGAAAACCATCAACATCGGCTCCAAGAGAGACGTTAATGCGGCGACCGCCGCATCCACTTCCTCTTCATAAAAGTCGGCGATTTTCCCCAGCATTGCATCCAAGGCCCCCGTGGTTTCACCCACGGCAATCATCTGAACCACCATCGGGGGAAATACCTTCGTCTTACCGAGCGGATCGGAAACAGTCTTACCTTCGCTAATGCTCTGCCGGGCCGTCATGATGGCTTCCTCGATGACCTTGTTGCCCGCCGTTTTGGCCGTGATATTCAGTCCCTCCAGGATGGGAACCCCGCTGCTGATCAAGGTACCCAGGGTTCGTGTAAATTTGGCGACGGCCGCTTTGCGGACGAGATCACCGATCACTGGGGTCTTTAACGCCGTACTATCCATCAGTTTTCGGCCCATCTGCGTCTTATAGAACCGTTTCAATCCAATCCAGCCCAACACCGCCCCCACGGCCAAATACGGTGCGTATTTTTTCGATATGTTGCTGGCGGTGATGACGATCTGGGTTGGTGCGGGAAGCGCCCCGCCAAAATCGGAAAACATCTTGGCGAAGACCGGAATAACCCAGATCATCAAGATGGCCACGATGACGACGGCCACGCCCATGATCGTGAGCGGATAGACCATCGCCGATTTGATCTGCTTTTTCAACTTTGCGGCCTTCTCGATATGCTTGGCCAGGCGGTTTAGGATGGTGTCGAGAATACCCCCGGCCTCACCGGCCGCCACCATGTTCACATACAAATCGTCAAACGCCTTGGGATGCTTCCTCAAGGCATCGGCGTAGGTGGAACCCGATTCGACCTCCTGCCGAACTTCACCCACCACCTTGGATAGGAACTTGTTTTCAGTTTGAGTCGAAAGAATTTCAAGGCATTGGACCAGCGGCAGACCGGCGTCGATCATCGTGGCAAACTGCCTCGTAAAAATAACAATGTCCTTGTCTGTGACGGAGCCGCCGAGACTGAAACTGAGATTAAACGCGCCGGCCTTTTGCTGGATCGAGGTCACCAAGATGTTTTGCTTTCGAAGAAGCCCGATCACCTCCTCGCGGGTCTTGGCGACGACCTCACCCTTCTGCTGGGATCCTTGTCTCGTCTTCCCTGTCCAAGCAAACGTTGCCATCGATTCACCGCATCCTTGGTTTACCGAGCCACCCGCTGTTCCTTACCCGCTTGCGTGGCCATTCCGCTCCGCCCTATCATATTGATCAGTTCTTCGACGTTGCTGCTCCGGGTAACGGCGTCATCATAGGTAATCAAGCGCCTTTGGTAGAGTTCGGACAACGACTGATTCATCGTCTGCATCCCATGCTTCGACTGGCCGGTTTGCATCGTGGAATAGATTTGATGGACCTTGTCTTCCCGAATCAAGTTGCGGATCGCAGGGGTGGGAACCATGATCTCCAATGCCAGGACCCTCCCCTGTCCGCTCGCCTTGGCCATGAGCTGCTGGGACATGACCCCTTCCAGAACAAACGACAACTGGGCCCGAACCTGGGGCTGTTGAAACGGCGGAAAGACATCAATGATCCGGTTGATCGTCTGGGCGCAGGAATTGGTGTGAAGCGTGGCCAGGGTGAGGTGACCGGTCTCGGCGATCGTCAATGCGGCCTCGATCGTTTCCAGGTCGCGCATCTCCCCCACCAGAACCACATCGGGATCCTGCCGGAGAATATATTTGAGAGCGGTTTTGAAGGATTTGGTGTCCGAGTTGACCTCCCGTTGGTTGACCAGGCATTTCTTATGCGGATGAAGGAACTCGATCGGATCCTCGATCGTCACGATATGCTCATGCCGTTCGCTGTTGATCGTGTCGATCATTGTGGCCAGTGTGGTCGATTTGCCGCTACCCGTCGGACCGGTCACTAGGATCAGCCCGCGTGGACGCTTCACCAGCTCCCGCACGACGGGAGGGAGGCCCAGTTCTTCGAAGGTCAATATCTTGAACGGAATGGTCCGGATCGCGCAGGCCACGGCCCCGCGCTGCATGAAGACATTCGCGCGAAACCGGCTCAACCCTTTCAACCCGAAGGAAAAGTCGAGTTCCGTTTCCTCTTCAAATTTGTGTTTTTGGGCGTCGGTTAGCACACTGTAAACGAGTTGTTTTGTCTCGGCAGGCGTCAATGGGGGCGTGTTTAACGGAACCAGATCGCCATCGACCCGAATCTGCGGCGGACTTCCTGTGGTTATATGGAGATCGGAAGCACCCTTTTCGATCATGGTCTGGAGCAATTGATACAGATTGGACATGCGTCTCCTTACGATACAATCATCCTAATAGTGTACCCGAAATTGCGCCTGATTAAGATCTTTAAATTTCAATCCGCGAAGGTCGAATCCACGATCTCTTCCAGTGTGGTCGATCCTTCACGGACCTTGGCCAAGCCGCTCATGCGCAACGTTTTCATTCCCGCGCCGATGGCTCGCTTTTTGATCTCATCCGCCGAGGCCCCTTGGAGAACCAATTCACGCACCTCTTCCCCGATGGGCATCACCTCATACAAGGCGACCCGGCCCTTGTAGCCCGTATCGCTGCAGGTTTGACATCCCTTGCCTTTATAACAAACCGCGTTTTTAGCTTCCTCCTCCGTCATACCCCCTTTGACCAGTGTTTGGACTGGAATCTTATCTACCTCTTTACAGTCCTTGCAGATTCGTCGGACCAACCGCTGGGCCAAAATCAATACCACCGAGGAGGCCACCAAGAACGGCTCGATGCCCATATTAAGAAGGCGGTTGATCGTGCTGGGCGCATCATTGGTGTGCAACGTGGACAAGACCAAATGTCCTGTCAGGGCCGCCTTGACCCCGATTTCGGCCGTTTCATAATCCCGGATTTCGCCCACCATGATGATGTCCGGATCTTGTCGGAGGAAAGAACGGAGTGCGGCCGCGAAATTAAGACCGATCTCATCCTTCATTTGGACCTGATTGATCCCCATCAGATTGTATTCGACCGGATCCTCGGCCGTCATGATGTTCACATCGATGGAATTAATAGAGTTCAAAGCGGAGTACAGTGTGGTGGTTTTACCGCTTCCGGTCGGACCCGTAACCAACACCATTCCATACGGACTGCTGATCGCCTTCATAAAATCTTCTAAGGCATTGGGTTCAAAACCCAGTTTGGTCATATCCAACGTCAGATTACTTTTGTCCAACAGCCGCATCACGATCTTCTCGCCGAACAAACACGGAAGAGAAGAAACGCGAAGGTCGACCTCTTTATCTTCAAATTTCATTTTGATGCGCCCGTCTTGAGGTAGGCGACGTTCGGCAATGTCCAGGCTGGCCATGATCTTCAAACGGGAGGTCAGGGCCGCTTGTAATTTTTTCGGAGGGGCCATCACCTCGTAGAGGGATCCGTCCAAACGGTACCGTACCCGGAAACTTTTTTCGTAGGGCTCGATGTGGATATCGCTCACTTTTTTCTTAATCGCCTCAACCAGGATCAGATTCGCCAGCTTCACCACCGGCGCATCCTCTACCTCCGCTTTCAACTGGTTAATATCGACTTCCTCTTCATGAATAACGGAGAGGTTCGAATCGTCCAGCGTCTCCATATCTTTGAGCACCGTCTGGAGTTGTTTGGAGGAGACATCGTACGATTTGGCGATCGCCGTCATCACGGCCGTATCCGAGGCGATCATGGGTTCGATCTCGTATCCGGTCATGAATTTGATATCATCCACCGCAAAAACATTGGTGGGATCCGCCATGGCCAGGCTGAGCGTGGCACCGGAGCGTTTGACCGGAATGACGTGGTATTTATGAACGACCTCAACCGGCACCAGTTTTGTGACCGCGGGATCGATCGGGGTCTTGGAAAGATCAATGGAGGGAATGCCGTAATGTTGGCTGAGGAGCTTTAGAAGCTTATCCTCTTCTATAAAACTCATCTTGACGAGGATGCTTCCCAAGTGGCCGCCCTCCTTTTTTTGGACGAGGAGGGCTTTCTGGAGCTGTTCTTCCGAAATAACCCGAGCCGCCGTGAGAACTTTCCCTAAACGTTCAGGAACCAATGTTGCTACCTCGAATTCGGATGAAGGAATCCTCTGTTTTTTCAGTTTACTGGATCGTTTTCAAATTGTCAATGTCGCTTCTACCGTGTTTCTAGGGAACGATGGCCTGACGAAGGGCCTCCCGCATAACATCCACCGGAGGTCGCCGACCTGTCCAGATTTCAAAGGAAAGTGCCCCTTGGTAAACCAGCATTCCAAGCCCTGAAATCGCCGTGGCCCCGGCTGCTTCCGCCTGTTTGAGCAGGGCGGTCCTTGGAGGCTTATATATAAGATCATATACGACATGGTGGGTTTTGAAAACAGCGGAGGAAAGAAGGGGAGGGTCGGACGGACTCATTCCCAATGATGTTGCATTGATAATGATATCGGACTCTTGGACAGATTTATTAAGGGCTTTTCCCATCCAGTGGAGGACAGAAACCGAGCACCCGATCGACGATCGCCGTAGATGCCGTGCCAGCCCGTGGGCCCTTTCTAAGGAGCGGTTTGCGATCAACAACTTCTTCACGCCCTCGTGGGCCAGTTGAAACGCGACAGCACGTGCCGCCCCCCCCGCCCCTAAAAGCAGGACCCGCTGCCCGGCTACCGAACGGTGGCTCTCCTCCATCAAGGCCCTAAGGAACCCCCGGCCGTCGGTATTATGACCAATCAGCCGTTCACGTTGGATTTCAACCGTGTTCACCGCTCCGATGAGCTCGGCTTCCGGAGTTAAGCGGTCGATAATAGCCATGATTCTTTCCTTGTGCGGAATCGTCACGTTAAATCCACGGAACCCTAGCCGTTGCAACGCATTCACGGCGGACCGCAAATGGCGGGGCTCAACCGTCAAGGGAATATAGCAGTAGTCGAGGCCCAAGGCCTCAATGGCCGCATTGTGCATCAATGGGGAAAGGGAATGCCGGATGGGATACCCAATAATGCCAAGCCACCGGGTTCGACCGTTCACGCAAAGGGCCTTTGTTTAATGGTTTTGTCCCGGGATCGGCGCGGCACCGGTTAAACCTGTTCGGAATTCAGATGATGAATTCCCCGGTAAATGTAATGTAATCCGGAAAGAATCGTTAACCCGACCGTCACCACCAGTACCGGGAAAAGACTGACCGTGCTCCCCCGAACTACGGCCGCGAGTAAAACCAACGCCACGTAAATCAATTGAAGCGCCGTCGTGCTTTTCCCGAGGAAGGTGGGCGAGATTTCCATCTGGGTTTGTGTCAGATGGAGAATCAAGGCGCCCAAAATCAAAATAATATCTCGGCTGACCACGACCACGGCACTCCAAACCGGGATAATTTGCAGGATCCCGAGGGCCAGGAAGGACGCCGTCAGGAGCAGCTTGTCCGCCATTGGGTCGAGGTAGGTCCCCAGCCGCGTTCTCTGATTCGTCAGCCGCGCAATCAAGCCATCCAGGCTGTCCGTTAGGCCCGCCGCGAGAAAAACGGCCAAGGCCCATCCATGGTAATGATAGATCAATAAATTAATGAATACCGGTATGAATAGAATACGAAGAATGGAGAGTAGGTTTGGAAGGTTCATCCCCGATGGCCATGAGTAACATGCACTATGAGGGATTATAAGAAACGGCTGATGGATTGTCAAACATAAGCCAAACCCCCTCCGCCTCAAGGATTCGAGGCCGGAATCGATACGGTCAACGCATCCGTATGGAAGGGGCAATCCCCGACTCTGCCGCCGGGTCCTTTAAACCCAAAAAAGTTATTGATTGCCTGGGAGGAACTCGCTATAATCTTCGCCATCCTGGAGATCGTCCGATGCAGCGAATTACCGAGCGACACCAAATTGAAGGGCAAGACGAGCGACAGCGCGTCTTTAATCGCCTGGTGGACATCCAGCGCATCGAGAAAGGATACAAGGCCATCTTTCATTATGAAGGACTGACGTTTGAGACAGAGGCCTTTCGCACGGTCGACGAAACACTTCGCCATTTCGTCTCGCAGTTGCAACGGTCCGGTTTTTCGAACCTTCGCACCCGCCTGAATTTCCGGGGGCCGCGGTATCTGGCCGAGCGGGAACCTTGGGTGAACTACCCCGAGGAAGCGTTGAACAAAGCCGGTCGCACCTGACCGCCGGCAGACGTTCGTTTTTCCTTCGGCTCCCAAGTCGCGCTTCTGGAGACGATCGCTGTCCATCTCAATGAATTCGACGAAAAAAATAACGCCGGTTGAGAAGAAACGATGGGAACTCTGGGCCATGTCTATTCTCCTCCTGCTATCCTCGACCGGGACCGTCATCGTCTTGAGCCTCCTGACAGGGCAACCTCCGGTCATTATAATCTTCCTGGGTGTCTTTTTCCTGCTCTTCTGTGCCTACATCATCGACAAAGAATTCAAACTTCAAAAAATGCAAAAACAACTGCGCGAGGAACAATTTAAAGTTCTGGAAGAAGAAGCGAGAATCTCCGCACTTCAGGTGCAACTCAAGGAATTGACGGCGTTGCAGAAAGCGATGACCGCAATCGGAATGGAAACGCAGCCCGAAAAAGCGCTCGACACGATCCTGAAGGCCGCGATGGAACTTTTTATGGCCGATCGCGGCTCCATCATGCTGGTCGATGAGGTCAACAAAATACTCGTCATCGCCACGTCGCTGGGAATCAAACCGGAATACCGGGCCCAGAGCCGTCCCAAGATTGGTGAAGGGATTGCAGGCTACGTGGCCCAGACCGGCGAGGCCCTGCTCCTCCCCCAGAAGGTCAACCAAGACCAATTCAAGAATTTCGAAATCAAAGCGACCGAATTGCGTTCCGGAATCTGTGCCCCGTTGCGCAGTCGGGACAAAATCATCGGGGTTATCAACTACGCCATCACCAATCCCGCAAAACGCCTCCTCACGGAATACGACCTGAAACTACTCATCATTTTTGCGCAGTACGCCACACTGGTCATCGAGACAGCCAACGCGGCCCGTTTACGATAACCCGCTTGATGACCGGGTCCACTTATCTTCGGAATCCTTCGCATTGCACACCCCCATCCGACTTGTTATAATGCCATTATGACCGCTTCGGTCTCACCTCTCGTCTCAGATCTGGTGCGTCTTCTCGGAACATCGAAGGTCCTGTCCGACTACCCCGCTCGAACCGCCTATGCGGTTGACGCCAGCATCTATCGGATCAATCCGCAAGCCGTTGTGTTGATCGAACAGGAAACCGATCTGCTCAAGGTGATGGAATATGCCCAAGGGCATCGGATTGCGCTCACGGCCCGGAGCGGCGGTTCAAACCTAACCGGCAATGCCATCGGCGAAGGGGTCATTCTTGAATTTTCGAGATTGAACCGCATCCTGGAATTAAATCGCGAAGAAAAATGGGTCCGGGTCCAGCCGGGAAAGATCTACGGCGAGCTGAACCGGGATCTGGAACGCCACGGTCTTTTTTTCGCTCCCGACCCGTCCAGCGGCGACGTGTGTAAGATCGGAGGAATGCTGGGGAACAACTCGGCCGGCCCTCATACGCTCAAGTACGGAGCCACCAAGGACAACGTCCATGAACTCCGCGTGATCCTAGCCGATGGCCGAGCCCTTTCGGTTCGTCCCTGTCATATAGAACATCCCGATTTTGGGCGGCTGCTTGGCGAGAATCGCGGGCTTCGCGAACTCTACGCCTTGCTGCAATCCAACCGATCCCTCATCCGGCAACACCGGATCGGGGTGAGCAAGAACAGCAGCGGTTATAATCTTTTCGACATGGTTGATCATCTGGAGGAAGGCACCTTTGATCTCACGAAACTCTTTATCGGAAGCGAAGGCACACTGGGAATAATCACAGAAACGAAACTGCGGTTGAGAGATCGCCCGACCCGGACCGCTACCGTGCTGGTGTATTTCAACCGCTTGGAAGAAGTCGGCCATGCGGTAAATTCTTTTCTAACATTTCGTCCCAGCGCGATGGAACTCATGGACGCCAGCTCGCTCGACCTGATTGGCCGGGGCCGTTTCGGCATCCCGCCCGAGGCCGCGGCCATGCTTCTGATCGAATTCGATGAAGAACCGATCGAGGACAAGATTGACCGGATTCACGAGACGACAAAGATTTATCGGCTGAGTCGGCCCATCGACGTAGCCCGAAGCGACCGACCTCACGGACAGGAACAACAAGAGGCGCTGTGGAGGGTGCGGAAGGCCATTTATCCGACTCTATACCGGTACGACGCCAAGAAAAAGCCAATCAACTTTGTGGACGACGTCGTGGTCCCGGCCACCCGTCTTCCCGAGCTCATTGATTACCTGGTCCGGTATTTCAAGGGAATGGACATACCCGTGGCCATCTATGGCCATATCGGCGATGGAAACGCTCATATCAATCCGCTCATGGACATGAAAAGCCCGGAAGACGTCGCACACATGGCGGCCATCTCGAACGAGATCCATTCCACCGTCATCCATCGATTCGGCGGATCCATTTGTGGCGAGCACGGAGACGGCCGGGTCCGGGGGGAGTTTCTGCGCGAACTTTACGGGGAAGAAGTCTATGGCCTGTTCATGCAGATCAAGCGACTCTTCGATCCGGATCAGATCCTAAATCCGGGCGTCAAACTCACCCACGTGCCATTCACAACCCATCTGGACACCGAACGGCTCGCGAAACCCTGCGCTACATGTGGAAAATGCAACACCGTGTGCCCGGTTTACGACATCACGCAAGAGGAATCGAACGGAGCCCGCGGCTGGTTTCACATCCTCACCGCGACCGATTTTTCGCATGAAAAGGCCTCCCGTGTCGTCGAGGCCTGCGTCAACTGCAAATCCTGCTATGCCGTCTGTCCCGCCGGCATTGACGTTTCAAAATACGTGCTTGAAAAACGCGCGGAGCGCCCGAATCGCTTGGCCGGTCTGATTTTCGGTCTTCAGGCGCGGCCCTGGCTGTTCGAATCGTTGCTGAAATGGGCCGGATGGACACAACCGCTCTGGAATACTTCCCCCGGTCGAGCGGCTCTGGAATACCTTACTCTTCCGGTCTTAAAGGCCCTGTCTCCGTCTGCGCGCCTTTCACGCGACATCGTACTTCCGCGGTTGGCCACGCAAACGCTGCGCCATCGCTTTGCGTCGTTTACGGAGGAAGCGGGGGGAAAAGGAACGGTGGCCTATTTCCACGGTTGCGCCGCCAATTATTTCAGGGATGGAGTGGGGGAGGCCGTGATCCGCCTTCTACAACGGCAAGGAATCCGACCGGTGCTACCCCGGCAACATTGCTCGGGAACACCGATCGAGACCTACGGCCATCGGGAGTTGGCCCGGAAACATGCCCGTTTCAATATGGAGTCCTTGCGACGTTTTGAGACGGTCGTGACGGGGTGCGCCTCGTGCACCTTCATGCTGAAGGATTACGCCCGGTTTTGCTCGGACGAAAAGGAGCGGGCGCAGGCGGCCGAGCTGGCCCGACGGGTGAAACATATCACGGAATTCCTGGTCGAGACGGGGACCCGCTCTTCAAATTCGGCCCCGGGAACACCGCAACAAACCGTGGCATATCATTCCTCCTGCCACCTGCGCGCGGCCGGAGTTACAAAGGAACCCCGGGAGTTGCTTCGCCGAATTTCCGGCCTGCGCTTTGTCGAGATGCGGGATGCCGACCGGTGCGCCGGAGGAGCCGGAACCTTTATCGTAAAAAATTATGAGCAGTCCAGACGGATTTTCGAGCGCAAGCGGCGGGCCGTGGTCGAGTCCGGAGCGGATGTGATTGCGACGAGTTGCCCCGCCTGCATGATCCAGTTGAAAACCGGAATGCATGACAGCCTTCCGATTAAGCATATCGCACAAATTCTCGATGAAGCTCAGGAACGGGCAAGCGGACCAAAGGCCCCGGATGCCCCTTCGGAAGATTTGTAAGGTATCTATGGTTGAAAGGAGGGGGCGCGCCCTCGGCAACCGGGAAAAGCAGGCGGGTTCCTCCGGCCATCCCCTACCGCTTAAATTGTTTGACCCAGAAGATCCCGCCGTCGACAGTATACAGAATGGTTCCGTTGTCCCCCACGGCCCACCCGGTCTTGTCATTTATGAAAAAAAGCGCCCGCAGAGTCGCATCCGTTCCGGGGGATCGGGGAATCCATATTAGGCCGACATTGGATGCCGTGCTGCTCGTGGACTGGAGCAGGGTCCCGGCCTCTCCGGAAACCCAACCGGCCGTCGAACCCCAAAACAGGATATCAGTCAAGGTGCCGGTCGCGGAGGTTTGGGGACCGCGCAGCCATGTGAGGCCGTCGTTCGTGGTCTGGAGAAGGACTCCGCCATCCCCCACGACCCATAGGGCGTTTCCGCTCCCGTAAATGGCGTTCAGGCTTCGGGTCGTGCCGCTGAGTTGTGAGGCCCAGAGCGCCCCGCTTGTCCCGGTAGCGGTGTGGAGAATCAAACCCTCGTCTCCTACAATCCATCCGTTATTAGGGTCCCGGAATAAGACGTCGCGAAGATGGTTGCTTCCGGCTCCGACCTGGGTCATCCATGAAAAACCGCCGTTGTCGGTATGAAGAATCGTCCCGTTATCCCCCACCACCCAACCGACGCTGGTATTCCCCTTCTGGAAGAAAACGCTGTTCAAGGGGTTTGAACTGCCGCTGGTCTGACGAACCCAATTCATTCCGGAGTTGCTCGTCTGAAGAATGATCCCGCCGTCCCCGACCGCCCAGCCCGTACTCGAGCTCGCAAACTCGACGGCCCTCAGACCCTGCGTCGTTCCGCTCGACTCCGAGAACCACGTCGCCCCCCCATCCCGGGTGTGGAGGAGGGTCCCGTTATTCCCGACGATCCAACCCTCGCTGGCGGTGATGAAGTAGACCCCGTTTAACTGTTCCATGAAGGCCGTCGCGGGAGCAGCGGCCTGAATGCTCTCGCCCGTACCGGCGCAGCCCATGAGAATCAGGGGCGCGATGAGCAGTCCGATCCGCTGGGCCGATTGAACCCATCCGCTTCTGGATGTGAGCATGATTCCCCCCTTCCCGTCATGATTTTCGCATGGCCCTGGAATGATTTTATTGGACCGCCGGCTCCAAGAGCGTGACCGTGGCTGTGTCTCCGTCCATCCGAAACGGAATACCGATTGGAAGCGTCACCTGCTCCCCGCCGTGGCCGGTCGGAAATCCATACAAAATGGGAAACGCCTGGTCCGCCAGCCGATCCTGAATCACATCCTCCAGGACATAGGTGGAATGAGCCGGGGGCTGACATCCCGGCATTTTCCCGAAAATTACCCCTTTGACATTTTGGAATTTGGACGCGGCCTTCAGCTGGGTCAACATCCGGTCAATCCGATAAGGGGCTTCGTCGATGTCCTCCAGCAGGAGGATGCATCCGTCGGTCTGAATCTCGTAGGGCGTCCCAAGGGTATTACAGAGCATCGTCAAACAACCGCCCACCAGCGGACCCTGGGCCTGTCCGCCCCTTAAACCCTTCACGTTCGCCACCGGAATCGGACCTTGGCCCTGGGCCTCCACCAGAATTTTCCGAAACCAGGTATCGGTCAGCAAGGAAGGCTGCTTGCCGAAGCTCGGCGCCACCATCGGACCGTGGAATGTGACCCATTCGAACCGCTGGCGAATATAATTGAGCAGAAGGGTGATATCGCTGCTTCCGACCAGAATCTTGGGGTGCCCGGCGATCACCCCCTCGTCAAGATGGGGAATGATGCGCGCCGTCCCATACCCGCCGCGGGCGCAGACAATCGCCGCGATTTCGGGGTTAGAAAACATCCGGTTCAGATCGTCCGCACGCTCGCGGTCCGTCCCGGCCAAATACCGGGACCGCTTCGTAACCGCTTCTCCCAACTCCACACCAAACCCCATGTCCTTCAGACGGTCCACGCCCTGAGCCAACTCCGAAAGATCCACCGAGCCGGCCGGTGCGACAACGCCGATGGTATCCCCCGCCGTTAGTCTCTTTGGTTTGATCATGATCGGATACCCGGGATGAATTCCTGAACGACGAGGTCATGAAGGGCCGGTCGAAACTTCCGGATCTTTATGTTCCGACTGGTCGGATGAACCCGGTTCGTCAGCAATATAATGGTCAAGTCTTTTTCCGGATCGATCCAGAGCGAGGTGCCCGTGAATCCGAGATGACCGAAGGAGCGCGCGGAAAGCAAGCGGCCGGAGGAAGAGGGCGCCCCGGAAGACCCCGATGGGGTATCCCAGCCCAAGCCCCAGCTCGAACCCGGTGTCGTTTGGCGCGTCACAAAACTTTCGACGATCTTTTGGGAAACGAAGGGGTTACGACCACGCAAGGCATCCAAGATCGTCTGAGAAAACCGATTCAGGTCGGCCGCCGTTGCGAACAGACCCGCGTGCCCGGCGATTCCTCCCATCGCATAAGCGTTGTCATCGTGCACCTGGCCGACCACGATCCCCCTCCTCCAATCACTGCGTTCGGTCGCCGCAAACCTCCCGGCGTGGGGTTTTCCGGTCCGAATAAAGAAGGACCGCTTGAGGCCGAGGGGACGAAACACCTGGTCACGACAAAACCGGTCCAGGCCCAGCCCGCTTACGCGTTCGATAATCTCGCCCAAAAGGACAAATCCAAGATCGCTATACAGGCTCATGGCCCCGGGCGGATAGACCAAGCGGCCATGATGGATACGATTCAACACCTGTTGTTTCGCATCCGGACTTCCCACATAGCCGTTTCGCCTTTTCGCCGTTTTGATCACCTCTTTGTAGAGAGGCTCCCAAGCCCGAAGGCCGGAGCAATGGTTCAGAAGGTCTCGAACCCTGATCCGGTCTTTCTCACCGCCCGAGAATTCCGGTATCCAGCGCCTCACCGGGTCGTCGATGTCCAAGGCTCCGCGATCCACCAGCCGCATCACGGCCGTTGTGGTTGCGATCGGTTTTGTCAATGAGGCCAAATCAAAGATCGTGAAGCGGGTCATGGATATCTTGCGGGGCTTGAGCGCCGCAAAACCGACCGCTTCATGGACCCGGACCTCGCCCCTCCAGGCGGCCAGCAACACGGCCCCTGGAAAGACGCCCTCGTCCACGGCATTGTTTAAAGCCTTTAGAATGGCAGGGAAAGCGTTTGTCATCAAGATGGATCAGGGTCAGCGCCGCTGTTCCAGCGCCTTGAGAAGTTTCCCATGGATCCCGTCAAATCCCCCGCTCGACATCAGGCAAACCAGGTCGCCGGACTTCAAACGGGGCGAGATCGTACGGACGATCTCCTCCGTCGTCGGAATGAACTCGGCCTCCTTGCCCAAACCTCGCAGGTCCTCGGCCACCTGCTTGGGATCCAGCCGAAGCCCCGCCGGGAGTTTTTCCGATGCGAAAATATCCGCAATCACGATCAGGTCGGCCGGATCAAACGACGGGGGGAACTCCTTCTGAAACACATTCCTCCGGCTGGTCGCCGATCGCGGTTCAAAGACGGCCCAGATCCGACGCCGCGGATAACGCAACCGGAGTCCGGCCAGGGTCTCCCGAATGGCTGTGGGATGATGGGCAAAATCGTCCATCACGATCACACCGGCCACCTCGCCCAAGACCTCTTGCCGTCGTTTGACGCCTTGAAAGCTCTCGATCCCCTTTTGAATGCTCTCGGAAGACAAGCCCAGCGTCGAGGCCAGTCCGATCACGGCCAGCGCATTGACCAGATTGTGCCGACCCACCATCGGGCTCCGAAACGGGCCAAGGTCCCGCCTCCCGTTTTTAACACGGAAGGAAACCCCGTCGGAGTCGAACCTCACGTCCTCGGCACACCATCCGGCCGTTGGATTCAGGCCATAGGTCGATCGCGGGCAGGAAGCATCCCGGATGACCGCCCGGACATTCGGATCTCCATCCACTGCGAAGAGGATACCGTCCGATGGAATCAACCGGACGAATTTGCGAAACGCCGATTTAATCTCGTCCAAGTCATTGTAAATATCTCCGTGATCGAATTCGATGCTGGTCAAGATGGCCGCATGGGGACGGTAATGGAGGAATTTAGGTCCCTTGTCGAAAAATGCCGTGTCGTACTCGTCCCCTTCTACAACGAAATAGCGCCCCGTGCCGGGGCGGCTGTTCGCCCCAAAGTTGATCACCCACCCCCCGATTAAAAAGCCGGGGTCCAGCCCGGCGCTTTCCAGGACCCAGGCCATGAGCGCGGCGGTCGTGGTTTTGCCGTGCGTCCCGGCGATCACAATCGGGGTGCGGTCCGTAAGGAAGAACTCGGCCAACGCCTGCGGAAATGATCGGTACGGGACGCCTCGATCCAGAACAGACTGGACCTCCGGATTGGTTTTGGATACGGCGTTGCCGATAATCACCAGGTTGGTATCGGGTTCGATATTCTCGGGACGAAATCCAACGCGGCAAGGGATGCCCTCCCGTTCCAACAGGGTGCTCATCGGTGGATAGACATTGGCGTCCGACCCCGTCACCCGGTAGCCGGCCGCTTTGAGCATCCGGGCCAACGCGGCCATCCCGGTTCCGCAGATCGCAATAAGATGAATATTCCGAAAGGTAGGCCCCATGTGCTCTTGAGTCTAACACACAGCCCTCAAGGGCGCAACCACCGGGCCAGAAATCGCGTTGCCCTTCCGTTCATTGATTAAAACTCTTGGGGCTGTTATCATACAGGCGCTTTCTGAACGCAACTTCGGCCATTATTGACCCGCATCCCGCAGGGATTGAAATGCGGATGAACAATCTGGACATGTTGATAGGAAAGACCCCGGGGTTGGACGATTTTTGACCGTGCCCGATCCCCTCTCCAACGGGTAGGAAGGCGAGGAGGATGAGGAGGATGAAGGTGTTTTCTTTCGGAGTGTAAACGGGAAAAAGCATACATGCCCGATTTAATAGATCAGATAAAAACCTTCAGGATTACGATCGACCTGGTCATGGGGATGATCATCATGGGGACAACCGGGGCCGTGATCGGGTTGAACATCGGCGGTCCCCTTCTCACGACCACGGCGACCTTGCTTGGAATCGTTCTCGGCGGATTCATCTCGATGTTGAGCGCCCGGCGCTTTTTCATCAGCGTCCTGGTGGGAACATTTATCGGTGCCGTGCTGGCCCTTTGGCTGGGCGGACCTTCTGCCTTGATCATCGGCGCGGGCTCTGGCGGCGCCATCGGCGGCTTCATCGGTGTCAATATCGGGCTGTTCAGAAGGGGATTATGACCACATTCTGCTTGACAGGGACAATAATTTTATTGTATTCTTTTAGACTTTAAGAGGATGGGTGCGCGATATGAAAACGGTTTCAGCCAAGAAAAAAGATTTTAATCGAACCTGGTACCTGGTCGATGCCCAGGACAAGATCTTGGGGCGCCTTGCATCCGAGGTGGCTTCGATCCTCCGGGGAAAGCACAAACCGACCTTCACCCCCCACGTGGACTGCGGCGATCACGTCGTGGTGGTCAATGCAGCGGGAATCCATCTCACGGGGGATAAACGGGTCAGTAAGTTTTATGCTCGCCATTCGGATTACCCCGGCGGATTCAAATCGATCACGGCCGGAACCCTGTTAAATGAGCGCCCTGATCGGATGGTCCGTTGGGCGATTCAGGGCATGCTCCCCAAGACCAAATTAGGCCGGGCCATGATCAAGAAGCTAAGGGTGTACGCCGGGCCCGATCATCCCCATAAAGCTCAGCAGCTAAAACCGATGGAGTCGCCCGGAACGAGGAGAACCGAATGAGCACCGCTGGCCTGATTGCCGCAACCGGAAAAAGAAAGAACGCCGTCGCCCGCGTCCAACTGAAACCGGGAACAGGGCAGATCCTCATCAACGATCGGACGCTCGAGAATTATTTCCCGCGGGAGATCCACCGAATCCAGATCCTTCAGCCTTTTCAGGTCACCAGCACGACCGGCAAGTTCAACGCGGCCGTCAACGTGCAGGGGGGAGGCGAGATGGGTCAAGCCGGCGCGGTACGCCACGGAATCGCCAAGGCCTTGCTGCAAACCAACGCCGCCCTTCGCGAGCCGTTGAAGAAAGAGGGCCTTTTGACCCGCGATTCCCGCGTGAAGGAACGGAAAAAATACGGCCAGAAAGGCGCGCGCCGGCGGTTCCAGTATTCCAAACGTTAAGAGCGAAATGGAATGAAGAAGGGGCCGCAGGGCCCCTTTTTTTATGTCCCATTTTTCGAGAGCGAGTAACAGGAGGCAGAATTCATGGTGAAAGTCGCTGTAGTCGGCGCGAGCGGCTATACCGGCGGGGAGTTACTTCGGCTGCTCTTCCTGCATCCCCGGATCAAGCTGACCGCGGCCTTTTCCGGAAAATCGGCCGGCCAAGCGATCGACACGGTCTTCCCAAATCTCAAGGGGCGGCTGTCGATGACCTTGGAGCCCCTAGATCTGAACCGCCTCCCGGGCAGGGCGGACCTGTTTTTTCTGGCCTTGCCGCACACAACCGCGATGCCGGTCGCGGCCCGGCTGCTTGAGAGGAAGAAACGCGTGATCGACCTCAGCGCGGATTTCCGGATAAAAGACCCCAAGATCTATGAGCGGTGGTACAAGACCCCCCATCTTTATCCCGGGCTGCTGGGACAGACTTGTTACGGCCTGCCCGAACTTCACCGCAACGCGATCAAATCGGCCCGACTCGTGGCCAATCCGGGATGTTATCCGACCGGCGCGCTTCTGGGGCTTCTTCCGTTGTTCCAAAAACCGCGGGTGGATTCCGGTCAGATCATCATCGATGCGAAATCCGGAATTTCCGGCGCCGGACGGAGCCCGGGCCAACCCTACCATTTTCCGGAGGCCCACGAGGCCGTGTCGGCCTATAGCATCGGCCGACATCGTCACCGGCCCGAGATCGAGCAGGAGCTGTCCATCCTGGTTAAAAAAAAGATCGCGGTGACTTTCACACCTCACCTTGTGCCGATCAACCGGGGAATTCTTTCCACCATCTACATCCCGCTCACCAGGACGATCGAGACCGACGAGGTTCTGAAACGGTACCAGGCCTTTTACAAAGGGAAACCGTTCGTCCGGGTCCTGTCATCCGGTGACTTGCCCAACACCCGAAACGTGCAGGGCTCAAACGACTGTCACATTGGTTTGGTGGTCGACGGACACTCGGATCCCGGGGCGGCGACCCTCGTCGTGGTCACGGCCATTGATAATCTGGTCAAAGGAGCGGCCGGCCAGGCCATTCAGAACATGAACCTGATGATGGGTTACGAAGAATCCCTCGGACTTACGGCCCCGGGACTGTTTCCATAGGTAAGATGCCCGGCGAGCACGGCGAGCGAGAGGGGGAGGCTCCGACCCGTTGTGCCGGCGCGAGCCCCTAAAAAAGGATCAACCGATGAAGAAAATCCAGGGGGGAATAACAGCCGTGCAAGGCTTCCGCGCCGCCGGCCTTCATTGCGGAATCAAATCCGGACGAAGCCCCGACCTCGCCCTGATCGCGGCCGATCATCGCTGTTCCTCCGCCGCGGTGTTTACTTTGAACCGGGCCGCAGCCGCCCCGGTTGTCCTCACCCGAAACCATTCCCGAAATGGAAATCTTCAAGCGATCGTGGCCAATTCGGGATCGGCCAACGCTTGCACGGGCGCCGAGGGATTGGCCATTGCGGAACAGATGGCGACGATAACCGGTAAAATGCTCGGGATCTCACCCCGCCGGATCGCGGTGGCCTCCACCGGAAAAATCGGTGCGCCCCCGTCGCTCAAGGCGCTCCAGAGTGGAATTCCACGGGCCATCTCGTCCTTAAGCCACAAAGGAAGCCGAAAAGCGGCCGAGGCTATCTTGACGACCGACACCTTCACGAAAGAAGCGGCCGTTCGAGTGAGGATTCTTGGAAAAACCGTCACGATCGGAGGCATTGCGAAGGGAGCCGGGATGATTCACCCCAATATGGCGACCATGCTTGCCTTCTTGACCACGGACGCCCGAATCCCGTCCGCACGTCTTCAAAAAATGCTGACAGCGGCCGTGGATCGATCCTTTAACATGGTTTCGGTCGACGGGGAAACCAGCACAAATGACATGGTGGTCTGTCTGGCCAACGGAGCGGCTGAAAACGAATCCATTGAAAGATCACCGGCCGCGCGAAGGGCTTTTCAAGAATCCCTTGACGCCGTCTGCACCGAACTGGCAAAAATGATTGCCCGGGACGGTGAAGGCGCCACGAAATTGGCGGAGATCCGAGTGGTCGGGGCCAAAAACGAGGATGCGGCTCGAAGCATTGCCCGACGGATCTCTCAATCACCATTGGTCAAGACCGCCTTTCTGGGAGAAGACGCCAACTGGGGCCGCATCGCCGCGGCGGCGGGTTCCGCCGGGGTGGAGTTTGATCCCGCCAGGGTGAGTATTTTTTTTGACAATGTGGCAGTGGTACAAAATGGAGTGGGCCTCGGCCCGGCCGCTGAGAGAAAAGCCGCCCGGGTGCTTGGGAATAAATACTTTACGGTGACCCTCGATCTTCGGACCGGAAGGCATACCGCCACGGCCTGGACCTGCGACCTGACCGAGGAATACATACGGATCAACACGGCTTACCGCTCCTAATCTCCATCTTTTCGCTTGCAAATCATTCTTTAATATGTTATTTTTCCAAGGGTTTGATGGAACTCAATTCACACGCCTGACCGTTTCCCACTCGAGGTAGAGGGATCGGCGTTCGACGTGGTGCAGGCCCGCGCACGGGCCTACGATTCGAACGGACAGACAGGCGGAGGATCAACCACAAAGGAGGTTTACATGTCCGTGATTTCCATGAAAGAACTTTTGGAGGCCGGGGTTCACTTCGGCCACCAAACGAAGCGTTGGAACCCCAAGATGAAAAAATACATCTTCGGGGAACGTAATGGGATTTACATCATCGATCTGCAGAAAACGGTGAAGCGTTTTCAGGCCGCCCATGATTTTGTCAGACAGACCGTGGCGGACGGACGGTCCATTCTCTTTGTCGGCACGAAACGCCAGGCCCAGGAGGTGGTCGAGACCGAGGCCAAGCGAAGCCAGATGTTCTATGTCAACCAGCGGTGGCTGGGAGGAATGTTGACCAATTTCCAGACGATCCGCAAAAACATCGAGCGCCTTAAGAAACTGGAAGCCGCACGGACGGACGGCACCCATGACCGCCTCACAAAGAAGGAAGTCGCGGATCTCGAAAAGGATCGGATGAAACTGGAAAAGTACCTTAACGGGATCAAGGAAATGACGACGCTTCCGGGCGCGGTGTATATTGTGGACACCAAGAAGGAGCATATCGCGGTTCAGGAAGCCAAGCGCCTGGAAATTCCCATCATCGCGATCCTGGATACCAACTGCGATCCGGAAGATGCCGATCTGATCATCCCGGGAAACGACGACGCCCTCCGAGCGATCAAACTCATCACCACACGTATCGCGGACGCTGCCATCGAAGGATTGCAGCTTCGCGCCCGAAAGCAGCCTCAGGCCGAAACCATGGCTGCGGCCCCGTTTCCCGAGGCGGGCTTATCGGTGATGCCGACCGCAGCCCCCGTGGGCGATCCGGTCGAAGGCATCGTGGAGGCGGACAATGCCCATTGACGCGACATTGGTAAAGGACCTCCGCGAGAAAACCGGCGCCGGGGTGCTGGATTGTCAAAAAGCCCTGACCCAATCGGGCGGAGATATCGCCAAAGCGATCGACTTCTTGAGGCAGAAAGGTCTGGCCTTGGCCCAAAAGAAGGCGGGGCGGACCACCAACGACGGTCTGATCGTCTCCTATATTCATGCCGGGAGCAAACTCGGGGTTCTCCTCGAGGTCAATTGCGAAACCGATTTCGTCGCCAAAACGGACGACTTTCAAGAACTCGGCCGGGACCTGGCCATGCATATCGCCGCGGCCGACCCCCGATACCTTCAGCGGGAGGATGTCCCCCCGGCCGTTCTGGAAAAAGAGAAAGAAATCTTCCGGGCTCAGGCCAAAGAGAGCGGCAAGCCGGAGGCGGTTTTGGATAAAATCGTCGCGGGGCGATTGGAAAAATTCTATGCCGAGCTCTGTCTGTTGGAGCAGCCCTTCGTCAAGGACCCCGGGATCACGATTAAAGATTTGCTCGGTCAGAGAATCGCCAAGCTCGGTGAGAATATCTCCGTTCGCCGGTTTACACGGTTTCGACTGGGTGAGATGATCGGGGAATGAATGCGCCGAAATATCAGCGGGTGTTGCTGAAGATCAGCGGCGAGGTTCTGGCCGGGGACCAAGGCTACGGAATTGATCCGAAGGTCATCGACGCCGTCTCCACCGAGATCAAGGACATTCACGACCTTGGGGTCGAGGTGGCCGTCGTGATCGGCGGAGGAAACATCTTCCGGGGTCTGGCCGCCAGCGCCGGGGGGATGGAACGTTCTTCCGCCGATTACATGGGTATGCTGGCGACGGTTCTCAACGCCCTGGCGCTCCAGAACGCCCTCGAACGCAAAGGCGTCTTTACCCGTGTCCAATCGGCGATCGAGATGCGGCAACTGGCTGAGAGCTACATCCGCCGAAGGGCCATCCGTCATCTGGAAAAGAAACGGGTCGTTATTTTTGCGGGGGGAACCGGCAACCCGTATTTTTCAACCGATACCGCAGCCGCCCTCCGCGCCATGGAAATTGGCGCGCAGGTCATCCTCAAAGGCACGAAGGTGGACGGCATCTACGATGCCGATCCGATGAAGCATCCCAAAGCGAAACGCTATGACGAACTGACCTTCTTTCAGGTCATCGAAAAAGATCTCCGCGTCATGGACGCAACGGCCGTCACTCTTTGCATGGATCATAGCCTCCCGCTGATCGTATTTAATCTGAAGGAAATCGGAAACATCAAACGGATCATCCTCGGACAAAAAATCGGCACCATTGTCCGTAAAACTCTTTGACCGATCGGGAGGAAGCGCTCCTCAATGGCACCGGACATCAAAAAAGCGGTGAAGGACAAGATGGAGGGCGCTGTCGACCATCTTCGTAAAGAGCTGGCCGGTGTCCGCACCGGCAGGGCTTCGCTGGCGCTTTTGGACTCTGTAAAGGTGGACTATTACGGCACGCCGACCCCGTTACGCCAGGTGGCCGCCCTCTCCATTCCCGAAAGCCGCCAGATCGCCATTCAGCCTTGGGAACCGAACCTCATCGCCGAAATCGAAAAGGCCATTCTGTCTTCCGATCTGGGCCTCACCCCCGGAAACGACGGCAAGATCGTCCGTATCAGCATCCCCCTTTTGACCGAGGAACGAAGAAAAGATCTGAGCAAGCATTGTAAGAAATTGGGGGAGGATTCCAAGGTCGTTGTTCGGAATCTCCGTCGGGATGCGAATGAGGAGCTCAAGGGTCAGCAGAAGTCGGGGGTCTTGAGCGAGGATGTCCTCCGAAAATCTCAAGAGGAGATCCAGAAATTGACCGACGAATTCATCAAAAAAATCGACGAAGTCATTAAAAGCAAGGAAAACGAAATCCTGGAAAAAAACTAGACAGCGGAGGTATGTTTCATGTCGGTGTCGTTCCAATCTCGATTTCGTCCCCTGATCGTTTTTTGTCTGGTGGTCACGACCCTCAGCCTTGCCTTCGAAGACCGGGAAGCCTCGGCCGCCTTCCTCCCCTCCGCAACGGTGGTAGCCTCGGAAACCGGCGGGCCGGATCGTGAAACTTCGCTGAAAAAAATCCAGGCCGTTCTGGAATCCAAACTCCTCGTTCAGCGCCTGGCCGATTTCGGACTGAACCAAGCCGAAATCCTGTCGCGCCTGAGTCAACTTTCAGACCAGCAAGTTCACGAGATCGCAACCCAATTGGATGCTCAGCAACCGGGAGGAGATGTCCTGGGAACGGTCGTCGTTTTGCTGGTCATTGCCATCCTGGTGGTCGTCCTTTTGCAGTTGACGGGCCACAAGATCATTATCACGAAGTAGATACCCGGCTGCAAGGCGAGCGAGAGGGGCAGGACATCGACGAGATTGCGGCGACCTCAGTCCGGGGCCCTCAGGCGGGTCGCTCCATCAGGCTCCGCCGGCGGAGGGGGCGACGCAAGCCTCTACAATAATGAACAGCCCTGCGGGGTATCGGTTGCGCTACCATCCAACACCAAAAGGGTACCTGCTCCTCGGAATCGCAACGTTGTTATTCTTTGCGGATGGCCGCACAGCCTTCTCGGAACCCCCGCCCTCCGAAGAATCTCTCATCGACGGCGTTCCTTTCTATCCTCAGGAAGAACTTGGATGCGGGCCCGCGGCGGTGGCCAGCCTTTTAGCCTACTGGGGACGCCCCGTTTCCCTGGAAGAAATCACCCGGGAGGTTTATCTCGAAAAACTAAAAGGCAGTTTGCCCATCGATCTGGAACGGTCCGCGCAAACGCATGGTCTCGCCGTCTCTTCTTACCCCGGCAGTATGGATGATCTTCGCCTTCATCTAGGAAAGAACCAGCCCGTGATCGTCTTTCTCAATCTAAGATGGCGCCTGTTTCCGCAGGGCCATTTCGTGGTCGTCACAGGCTATGACGGGATTCACTCGGTGGTTATCGTCCATTCCGGAGACCGGGCCTATGAAAGAATGCCGGTTGATACTTTCTTGAACGCCTGGTCCAAAACAGGCTACTGGAGCCTGCTGATTCTCCCTCCGGAGGTGACTTCATAAAACCTGAAACTCAAAAAGTCCGATGGCTGATCGGAATGGGACTCCTTCTCGCGGTCGGGGGTTGCGGATCCCTGCCGCGGATCGTGGTTTTGCACGACCCGCTCACTCCCCGGGAACACGTACAACTCGGCGTGAGTTATGAGTCGCAGAAAGACTGGGGCTCGGCCGAAAAGCAATATCAGGCCGCTCTCGCTCAAGACCCGGACTACCTGCCTGCGCTGGCCAATTTGGGCAATGTGTATGCCCAGCAGGAACAGTACGCCTCCGCCGAAAAGATGTACCGCCGGGCGCTGCAGCGCGATCCGAACCAACCCATGGCCAACAACAATCTCGCCTGGATCTATATCCTACAGGGAATTCATTTGGCGGAGGCCGGAGAACGGATCGACCGCGCCTTGGCTGCGGACCCCGGGCACCGCGCTTTTTATGAGGACACCCGCGCCCTTCTTTTCCTAAGCCTCGGACAACCGGCCCGGGCCCGGGCCGCGTCGCTTCAGGCCGAGACGGCGGCCGGGTCGGAGTTGCCGGGTTTCGCAGAGCAGCATGACGCAACCCGATCAAAAATCGACGCGGCCCTATCCACACGGGGTTCAAATACAACGGAGGCTCCGTGACGCTCACCAAGATGCTTAAAAAGACCCTCGCGATCCGACCGGTCCATCCCACCGTCGCAGAAATCGACCTGAACGCCTTTCGCCATAATCTCCGATGGGTCCGAAACCGTATCGGCCCCCGGCGCGGGCTCCTCGCCGTGGTCAAGGCCAATGCCTACGGTCATGGGATCGTCTCCATCTCGAAGGCCGCCTCGTCCGAGGATATCCAGGGGCTGGGCGTCGCGTTCGTCGAAGAAGGCGTCCAACTTCGCCGGGCCGGAATCACGAAGCCGATTCTGGTGATGGCCGGTTTTCTCCCGGAAGAAGCCGAAGGATGCCTAAAACACCGTCTCACGCCGGTGGTTTCCAATCCGGATCAACTGGACGTGTTAAAACGACTGGCGCAAAAGACCGCCCGTCCGTTCGGCGTCCATCTTAAAATCGATACCGGGATGGGCCGGTTGGGGTTGATGGAGGGGGAGCTCGGAGCCTTCGTTGAAAGGGCCCGCGCCATCAAAAAAATCGAGATCCAGGGATTGATGTCTCATTTCGCCGATGACGAACTGACCGATTGCCGGACGGCCGAGGATCAGATCGATCGTTTCGAAGAAGCGCATCGCATGATCGAGTCCCTCGGCATAAAAATTCCCCGGCTCCACATGTCCAACAGCGCGGCGATCGTGAGTCTTGAACGCGGCTGGTTCAACCTCGTGAGACCCGGAATCGTGTTATACGGGTATGCGCCCGCATTTTCGGCCCCGGGATCGATTCCGATCAAACCGGTCATGACCCTCAAAACACGGATCATTCATTTGAAACGGGTCCCGGCCGGAACGTCGATCAGCTACGGCCGAACCTACACCACGCGCCGGGAGAGTCTGATCGCGGTCCTGCCGATCGGCTATGCCGACGGCTACAGTCGGGCCTGGTCAAACCGGGGCCAGGTATTGATCGGGGGACGACGCTTCCCGGTCGTCGGGCGGGTCTGTATGGACATGACCATGGTGGATGTTACGGACCTGCCGACCGTACAAACCGGGGCAGAAGCGGTTCTGATGGGTGCGCAGGGATCCGAGGCGCTCGGGGCCGACACGCTGGCCCGGAAGCTTGGAACCATCCCGTACGAGATCCTCTGCGCCGTCAGCCAACGGGTGCCCCGTCTTTATCGCGGCGGAGTCGATGCCTCATGAAATGGCTTGAGGTCATCGGTTTCAGGACGACGAAATTCATCGAAGAAATCGGGAATGTGGCCGTGCTTTTTCTGAGAACGGTTAAATGGGCCCTGCGTCCCCCGGTCGGATTTCGGAACATCCTGAAGCAAATGGAGGAGGTCGGCGTCCGTTCGGTTCCGGTCGTCCTGATCACGGCCGTCTCGACCGGCATGGTGCTGGCCCTCCAAAGCCACACCGGCTTCAAGCGGTTCAACGCGGAGAGCCTGGTCGGAACCGTCGTGGCGCTGTCCATGACCCGGGAGCTAGGACCGGTCCTCACGGCCTTGATCGTGGCCGGCCGCGCCGGCGCGGCCATGGCCGCCGAGCTCGGGACGATGCGGGTCACCGAGCAGATCGACGCCCTCAGCACAATGGCCACGAACCCGGTCAAATACCTGATCGTGCCGAGGCTCCTGGCCGGAATGGTGATGCTGCCGATCCTGACCATCTTCGCGGACGCCATCGGAATCGCGGGCGGTTATTTCGTGGCGGTGCAGATGTTGGACGTCAACCCGGTTGTCTATATGCGGCGCACGACCGATTATCTGGAATACGACGACATCTTCGGCGGCTTGCTCAAGGCCTTCGTATTCGGCATGATCATCGCGACGATCAGTTGTTACCAAGGATTTAATACACAGGGGGGGGCGGAGGGCGTGGGCAAGGCCACGACCGGCGCGGTCGTCATTTCCTCCATGCTGATCCTGATCTCGGACTATTTTCTGACCTCGATGCTGTTCTGACAGGGGCAACGACGTGGGCGAACCGGTCATTCAGCTTTTGGATGTCTACAAATCCTTTGGGGACAATCGCGTTCTCCAAGGAACCACGCTCACGATCGAACGCGGCGAGACGATGGTGATCATCGGCGGAAGCGGAAGCGGCAAGAGCGTCATCCTCAAGCACATCATCGGGCTGATGAAACCGGACCGCGGAATGGTGATCGTCGCCGGACAGGACCTCTCCTCCCTGAGGGAGCGGGCGTTGGACGAGCTGCGGAAGAAGTTCGGGATGCTTTTCCAGTACGCGGCGCTTTTCGATTCTCTGTCGGTATGGGAGAATGTCGGCTTTTCCCTCCGCCAGAAAACCCAAATGAAGGACGCCGAGATCCGGCGGGTCGCGACCGAAAAGCTGGCCATGGTCGGCCTCCGAGGGGTCGAAGACCGCATGCCGGCCGATCTCTCCGGCGGAATGAAAAAGCGGGTCGGTCTCGCACGCGCGCTGGCGATGGAACCTGAAATTTTATTGTATGATGAGCCCACGACCGGACTGGACCCGATCATGGCGGACGCGATCAACGAATTGATCCTCGAGATGAAGCGCCGCCTCCAGGTCACGGGGGTGGCGATTACCCACGACATGACCAGCGCGTACAAGATCGCGGACCGTATCGCGATGCTGTACCAGGGGAAAATCCAAGCCGTGGGAACGCCGGAGGAGATCAGGAACAGCGACAATCCGATCGTCCGTCAGTTTGTCACAGGGAGCTCGGTCGGGCCGATTATGACGGTGTAGGCAACGGGATCATGGAGGGGCGGTTCGCGAACCGCCCCTACGGCGAATCGGACAGCAAAACAGAAAGGACATCGTCCCTTCCATGCGATTGAGCACCGAAGCCCGGGTTGGATTGGTAGTTCTGCTCGGGGTTCTGATCTTGACCTATATGACCTTTAAGATAGGCGGATACACTTTCGGCACCCAAGCCGGCTATCGTATTATCGCGCTTTTCGACACCGTGGCGGGACTGGATACCAAATCCAAGATCCGGGTCGCCGGCGTGGAGGTCGGCCAGGTGGAAACCATCACGCTTCTGGACGGTCAGGCCAAGGTCACATTGCGGATCAATCCGGACGTCAAACTTCACCGAGGAACCGAGGCCGCCGTCCGCGCCACCGGACTCCTGGGAGATAAGTACCTCGAGCTCGTACCGGGAAAAGAAGAGGGCTACCTGAAGGACGGCGACACCATCACCCAGAGCGAACAGGTGGCCGATTTGGACCGCCTGATCAACCAGTTCAGCAGCATCGCATCCGACATCAAAACGGTCAGCGCCTCCCTCCGCGAAGCGCTCGGGACCAAGGAGGGCGAGACCTCCTTGAAGGAGATCGTGGCCAACATTCGCGAGCTCAGCCACAACCTCAACGGCACGGTGAAAGACAACCGCGAGAATTTCACCAAGGCCGTCGCCAATATCCAAGACGTCAGTTCATCCCTCAAAACGGATCTGCCCAAGCTGATGGATAGTCTCAATCGCACCTCCGAAAAACTGGAGGCGATCGCAACCAAGGTTGAGAAAGGCGAAGGGACGCTGGGCAAACTCATTCAGGACGATGGGATATACAACAAGCTGGATTCGACGCTCCAAGGGTTGAACGATATCACGCTGAAGGTCGAAAAAGGAGAGGGCACGATCGGGAAACTCTTCACCGACGAGAAAGCGTACGATCAACTCACAACGACCCTCGAAGGCGTGGGCAACGCCGTGTCCCGCATCGAACGGTTTAGGACCATCGTCGAGGGCAGCAGCGAGTATCAATTCGACTCCCATGATACCAAGGGTTATTTCACCGTCCAACTCCAACCCCGGGAGGACAAATTTTATCTTCTCCAGCTGGTGAATGATCCTCGGGGTAATTTTACAAAGACCACCACCCAGACCGGCAATAATCCACCGGTGACGACCATCAAGACCAAGACCCAGTTAAAGTTCAGCGCGGAGTTCGGACGACGGTTTTCGGACCTGGCCCTTCGGATGGGGCTGGTCGAAAACAGTCTCGGAGGGGGGGCCGATTTTTACCTCTTTAACGACGCCCTGAGATTCAGCGCCGATGCCTGGGATTTCAACAGCAACGACCCGCAGGAAAAGCATCCTCACCTCAAGGCCACCGCCCGTTACACCTTCTTCAGATATCTCTTCGTGCAAGGCGGCTACGACAATTTCCTCAACAAGAAAATCGACACCGGTTTTGTCGGCGGCGGCCTCCGTCTGGATGACGACGACCTTAAATACCTCATCGGCAGCGCCACGCTGCCGGTCCGATAGCCGGGCGGCACGATGGTTCCAAAGGGTTCCGCCGGCCCCCCTTCGGGCTCTGAAACAGGGGGTCGTTTTGTTTTGAAGCCTCCGTTATGATAAAGTAAAGCGACCCTGTGCCGTAGGGAGGACCCTTCGATGGAACCACTCAGGCGGCCCGATCCGCCCGACGAGAAATGCGCATTCTGCAGGATCATCCGGGGCGAAACCACCTGTCATCGGGTGTTTGAAGACGGTCTGTCCCTCGCCTTCCTGGATCACCGCCCCCTGCTGCGCGGGCATTGCCTCCTCATTCCCAAAGAGCATTACGAGCGGCTGGAGGATCTCCCCAATGACCGCATCGGCCCCTTTTTCAAAAACGTGCAGTTGCTGGCTCGCGCCGTCGAGAAAGCCCTGAACGCCGAGGGTTCCTTTGTGGCCATCAACACCCGCGTCAGCCAAAGCATTCCCCACTTGCATGTCCACATCGCCCCCCGCTGGAGAAATGACGGACTGTTCTCCAAAATCCTCGTCTGGAGGCGCAGTCCTTACAAGGATCGGTCATCCATCGTGGAAGCACGGGATTCGATTCAATCCACAATCAAGAGGATCTCGGCCGAAACCGAAATTCACCGATCCTGATCAGGCTACCGGATGATCCGCATGGGGAATAAATGGCTTTGGGGGATCGCGGCCGCGTTCACCGTTATGTTGGTCCTGCTGGCCGCGGCTCAATGGCTGGCACCCCGAATCATCAATCGAGAATCGGTGAAGAACAACATCGAGACCATCGTCTCGAAAGGGCTCGGCGGAAAATTGACCTATGCCCGCCTGGATTATTCCCTCTTTCCCCGTCCGGGCATCCGACTCCGGGGGCCGAACCTTTCGATCCCCGGCCGTGTGACGGGAACCTTGGCATCATTCGATACCTATCTGGAGTGGCTCCCCCTGCTCACCGGGAAAATTCAAATCGCCACTGTCATGCTGGACCATCCCGAATTCACTTTATCGCTGCCGGGGAAGACCGGAACTCAAGCGGCCACCGCCATTGAAAAATCGCCCAAAGGGAATCCGATGGCCATTCTGGCGGCGGCCGCCGCCGGGATGCCGAACCTTTCGATCCAAATCAAAGAAGGCGGGCTGACCATAACCGAGGACGGACAGAAACTCATATCCCTCCGGGATGTCGACACCCGGATGGCCTTTGCACCCCCCTCGACAACGGGTGGAAGCGACGGCGTTTCGCCGGAACAATCCTTCCGGATCGTGGGTAATTTCCGCGGTGCCCTCACGGATGAATCACTGCCCGGACCCGTTCGCTTCACTGTCGAACAGTTTGAAATCAATCCCCAGATGATCTCGTTGACAGAAACCCGAATGCGATTTCTGGACGCCTCCTTCAACTTATCGGGCCGGATAGAGGCTTACCTCACCCTGGATCGGAAAGTGGATTTGAACCTGAACGGGACCCTCGGTCCGGACACGATGCACTGGATCGTCGCCAAAGCCTCCCTGCCGCCTGAAATGACCGTTCAAACCCCGCTCGTTCTGTCCCGGACCCATTTCCAATGGGAGAGAGACAAAATGATGCGGATGGCGGGGACCGCCGTCGTCGGGCACGGCCCCTCCGTTTCATACGATGTGGCCCAGGGAACCGATCGCCTGGCCGTGAGGGAGCTCCGCATCGAAGACAAAGAATCCCGGGCGACGCTAACCATGAATTTCGAAAATAGGATTCTGGACCTGTCGTTCGCGGGAAACCTTGTGCCATCGACGCTCAACGGCTTCTTCGAGCATGAACAATTTGAGTTCGGATGGCTGAAAGGAGACTTCAAGGCCCGAATTGTTTTGGACCGTCCAACAGAATCCAGCGCCAAGGGAACCCTGACGGGGGAGCGACTGGTGCTCCCCCTTCGAAAGAAGACCCCGGTGACCATCGACCGGATCTCCCTGAACGCCGCGAATCACACCCTCACACTGAATCCGATCGTGCTGGCCTACGGGTCCTTTCACCATACGGTGAGGGGTGATCTTAAGGCGATGGAGAACGGATGGCTTCTGGACCTGGATTCTGACGGGTTGGAGTGGGAAGGACTTCAGGCATTAATCCTTCCGGATGCGACCGAGAAGGCGGGGGGAGAACCACCCCCGCCCCAAAATCCGTTCGTCCCCGTTCGCGGAACTCTTCGGATATCGACCGAATATTTTTCCGCGGGACGATGGACGGCGCGCCCCGCCCGAGCGGAGATCTCGCTCGAGCCCGACCGGATCCGAATCTCGATGAAGGAGGCCGTCGTATGCGGAGTAAATCTTCAAGGCGAAGCGACCATTACACCGGGAAATCTCGATCTGGATTTTAAACCCTCCGCGACCCATCAGGATGTGGAATCAAGTCTGCCCTGCCTTACCGGCGAGGACCTCCGATCCACCGGAACCTTTGACCTTTCCGGAAGCTTCTCCGCCCATGGTCCCGGGACGGACCTGGTGAGTCATCTTCAAGGAACGGTGACCTTTACGGCGAAGAAGGGGAAAATCTATCGAGGCGGGGTGATTGTTAGAGTCCTGCAGTTCCTTAATGTCAGCGACCTGCTCCGGGGAAGCTTCCCCGATCCGGAACGAAAAGGCGTACCTTACGATTCCGTGACCCTTCGGGGAAATGTGAAAAACGGTCTTTTGAAATTTAAAGAAATGATTTTCGTAAGCCCTCTGGTGAACATCGTCGGCAACGGTTCCGTCAATCTGCCCGACCGGAATTTGAACCTTACATTTCTGGTAGCCCCTTTTACCACGACCGATGCCGTGATCAAGAAAATTCCTCTGATCAAAGACATCCTGGGGGGTTCGCTCATAAGCATCCCGGTCCGGGTCAAAGGTCCTTTTGAGAAGCTGGAGGTGGAGACCGTCCCGCCCGAGGCGGTGGCGGAAGGCCTGGTCGGAATGATGAAGAGGACCCTCCAGGCTCCCATTAAGCTGATCGAACCGATCGTCCCGGGCGCCAAGAAAAAGTCCTGAAGGGTTGACAAACCCTCCGCAATTGAAGTATTTTTGTAGTTTCGATTTCCGCCGATGAGATAAACCAGGCATGTCTGCCATCCGAGGATTACAGCTAAGCCAATCGTACCGTCATTACCAGGTCTTGAAGGACGTTTCCTTTGAAGTGGCTTCGGGGGAATGCTACGCGTTGTTCGGCCCGAACGGTGCCGGCAAGACCACTCTGTTAAAGGTTCTGGCCACGCTCCAGAAACCTTCCTCGGGCCGCTTTGAGCTGCTGGGCTTTGACGGTATCCGGGACCGAAATAAGGTCCGTGCGATTCTGTTGATGATCGCGCACGGATCGTATCTGTACAACGAGCTGGACGCCGTGGAAAACATCCGCTTCGCCGTGGGTCTTCGCGGCCTGTCCCCTACCGCCCGCGAAATCAAGGTGGCGTTGGATCGTGTCGGGATCGGAGCCTTCGCGGATTTCAAGATCCGCTACTTTTCCGAAGGAATGAAAAAGCGGCTCTCGATCGCCAAGGCGATGCTGATCCGTCCCAAAGTGCTTCTGATGGACGAGCCTTATTCTTCCCTGGATGAGCGGGGCATCACGATGATGAACCACTTCATTCGGGAGAATCTCGAGCAGGGGGCGGCAGTCCTCATGACCTCCCACAACCGCGTCCACTCGGCCGAGGTGGCCGGGAAAGCCGGTGTGCTGCATCAGGGAGTGCTGCGCGAAATCGCCGTGAAGGATCTGGTCGCCGCTCATGAACTTTTTTAACGTGATCCGATGGCTCGCCTGGAAAGATCTGCTCAGCGAGATGCGAAGCCGGGAGAACATCTCCTCGATGTTCTTCTTCGCGCTCATCGTCATTCTCATCTTCAGTTTCAGCTTCTCCATGGACCAGAAAACCGCCCAGGAATTGATGCCGGGAATCATGTGGGTGGCCTTTATCTTCACGGGGATCATCGGCCTCGGAAAATCCTTCACGGCGGAGCTGCAGAACGACTGCCTCGAGAACCTCCAGATGAACCCGATCCCGCGGGGGGCCATCTACCTGGGGAAGCTGGTGAGCAATCTGCTGTTCATGCTGGTGGTCGAGGCGATATTATTTCCGTTGTTCGTGATCTTTTTCAACCTGGATATCTTTGAAAAGATTCCGCTCATTATGTTAATATTAGTGGCCGGGACCTTGGGGGTCTCGGCGGTCGGCACGCTTTTTTCGGCGATGACGGTCCAGATCCGAGCCCGGGAAGTGATGCTCCCGATCCTGCTTCTGCCGTTGATCGTCCCGGTCATCATCGGGGCGGTGGAGGCCACGGGGGGCGTCCTGCAGGGACAACCGGTCATGTTCTACCGTCCATGGATCGAGTTGTTGATCATCTTTGACGTCATTTTTACGATCGTTTCCTTCTGGGTGTTTGAATTTATCTTGGATCATTAATCCGATCGGACTGCGTCGTTTAACATTCAGCGAGCAACGCGAGCGAGAGGGGGAGAGCTTCGACGAGTTCAGTCGAATCGCTCCCTCTGGCTCCGCCAAGGGAGGGGGCGACGCGAGCCCCTATAAAAATGATTCGATGGATCCGAAGGTTTGAAGGCTGGATAGGAACCGCAGGAGGAATCTGCATCGCGATCGGGCTTTATTTTGGCCTGGTGGCCTCCCCTCCCGATTCCTATCAGGGCGAGGTCGTCCGGATCATGTACGTCCATGTTCCTTTCGCCAGCACGTCCATGACGGCCTATGCCGTCCTGACGGCGGCCAGTTTGTGGTATCTCTGGAAACGGGATCCGCTGATCGACAACCTGGCGCATGCCACTGCGGGCATCGGCGTCTTTTTTACGTCCGGGGCCCTCTTTACCGGATCGGTTTGGGGCAAACCGACTTGGAACACCTGGTGGACCTGGGATGCGCGCCTGGTTTCATTCACCATTTTATTGTTGATCCTGATCGGTTATCTCATGCTTCGAACGTTCATCGAGGACAAGGAACGGGAGGCGCGCTACGCCGCCATCCTGGCGATTGTTGGCGCCGTTGATCTCCCGATTGTTCATTTCTCGGTGGAGTGGTGGCGCACCCTGCACCAGCCGCTTTCGATCTCCCAGCGCGGAATCGCGATCGCCGGCGTTATGCTCTATCCGCTGATCTTCATGTCGGTGGGCTTTTACCTGCTGTTCACCTACATGGTGGGAGTCCGCACCCAGATGCTCTACCTCAAGCAGCTCCTGGAAGCCAAAAAGGGGCGCCTGTTGGGAGAGGTTCGTCTATGAGCTCGGGACGATGAAAGGATTTTATATCCGCTGGGGAGTATTGATTCTGGTCGGGTTTTGGATTGCCGCCATCGGCGCACACCGCTATAACCGCGACGTGCGGCCCCTGAGCCCGGAGCAGGTCCTGAAAAATCATTTGGCCGGCCCGGTTCGCATGCTGGGCATGGTGGAAGCCGGAAGCCTTCGGAAGGATCCCCTCACCTCCCAAATGCTGTTTTCCCTCGTCGAAGACGGACAGCGGATTCCGGTCGTCTACCAAGGAAAAGACACGGACAGTCTTCGGGAACTCAAGACGCTTGTCGTGATCGGCGGCTGGGATGCCGCCTCGCAAAGCTTTCTGGCGCAGGACCTGGCCCTCATCCCGAACTACGGATTTATTATCGCGGCGTATCTCGTCATGATCCCGCTGGCCCTGTTTCTTTTTATGATGGAACGACGAGTTCGGTTGTTGTATACTGAAATCAAGCGGTCCAAGCTTTACGAACCCGAGGTCGGTGAATTTGAGTAAGGGCAAAAAAGTCGGTTTAATCTTCAGCCTGATCGTGATCGCGGGAGGGTTGATGTATCTGGGATTGGGCCAGTTCGGGCAAAACTTAGTCTACTTTTTCACTCCGTCCGAAGTGGTTTCCTTTTCGCCGGCCTACTACGGCAAGAAGATCCGGGTGGGAGGGATGGTCGTAAAAGGAAGTCTCCAGGTCGTTCCCAATACGCTGAAGCTGAGTTTCACATTAACGGACGGTGCGGCCACCATCCCGGTCGTGTTCGAGGGAATACCGCCCGATCTCTTCAAGGAAGGCAAGGGGGCGGTCGTCGAAGGATACTGGGATTCCCAAAAACAGTTTCACTCCAATCTGATCATGGCCAAACACTCCGAGGATTACATGCCCATTGAGATGAAACGCGCCGGCGTGCAGCTTCCCAAGAAGGATCTTCTGAAAACCCTACAACAATAAAAAATCCGCCGGAAAGAAATTTGGATGTTTATTGAAATCGGACATTTCTGCGTCGTTCTGGCCTTGGTTCTTTCGGTCCTCGCCATGGTCAGTCCGATCGTGGGATTGAAAACCGCCCGTCCCGAACTGGTTCGGGTCGCCCGTCAGGCCGTGACCCTGAATTTTTTCCTGGTCTCCATCGGCATGGCGGCCTTGATCTATTCCTTTCTGACGAATGACTATTCCGTGAAATACGTGATGGAAACTTCCAACAGCAAGCTCCCGGTTTTCTACAAAGTGGCCGGACTTTGGGGGGGTCACGAAGGCTCCCTGATGCTCTGGGTCTGGATCCTGACGGCCTACAGTACCCTCGTGGTCTGGCTGCACTGGAGAACCCAACCCGTCGTCATGCCCTATCTTTTATCGATCCAATCCTTGATCATGTTCGGGTTCCTGGCCATGATCGTTTTTCTGTCGAACCCTTTTGAACGTCTATACCCCGTCCCTCCGGACGGCCGGGACCTCAACCCGCTCCTTCAGGATCCGGCGATGGTCGTTCACCCGCCGATGCTGTACCTCGGCTACGTCGGCTTTTCGATCCCCTTTGCCTTTGCCATGTCGGCCCTTTTCTCCGGGCGGCTGGGCGAGGAATGGATCAAGGTCACGCAACGGTGGACGCTCTTTGCCTGGATTTCACTGACGACGGGCATCCTCATGGGCGGGTATTGGGCGTATTACGAGTTGGGGTGGGGCGGGTATTGGGGCTGGGACCCGGTGGAGAACGCCTCCTTCATGCCCTGGCTGGTCGGCACCGCATTTCTCCATTCCGTGATGGTCCAGGAGAAAAGAAAGATGTTCAAGGTCTGGAACCTCTTTCTGATCATTGTAACCTTTTCGCTCTCGCTGATCGGAACCTTTCTGGTCCGGAGCGGCGTCCTCTCTTCGGTTCATACCTTCGCGACCGATCCGGGACGAGGGCTGTACATCCTGGTGTTCCTGGCCTTGATGCTCGCGTTGGGGTTCGGAACCCTCATCGTCCGTTCGGGGAAGCTCCGGAGCCAGATCGAAATGGACTCGATTGTTTCCAAAGAGTCCGTCTTCCTTTTTAACAACCTTTTCTTTCTGGTCGCCGCGGCGACGGTTTTCTTGGGAACCCTCTACCCGCTCCTGGTCGAGACCCTCAAGACGGCCAAGGTCAGCGTCGGCCCCCCCTATTACAACGCCGTCTTTATGCCGGTGGCCCTCGGTCTCCTGCTGATGATGGGGATCGGCCCCACCATCGCGTGGCGAAAGGCCTCGTTGGACAATCTGAAAAGGAATTTTATGCCCGCCGCACTCCTCGCCGTCGCAGCGGCCGTCCTCGCATGGCTGATCGGGATCCGAACGGTTTTCGGCATGGCGGGCGCCTTGGTCGTCACGTTTGTCGCCACGACGATTTTCGTGGATTTTGGGAAGGTCTCGGCCCTCTGGGCCCGGCGTCATGAGACCAATTACCTGATCGGTTTTTATCGGGGTTTCACGAATAATCAAAGACGCTCCGCCGGACTCGTCACCCATCTGGGGGTACTGATCATGGTGGTCGGGATCATCGCCTCCACCGTTTACCAGGTTGAGAAGGTGGTTTCGATGCGGATCGGCGACGTCATCCAGTTAGAAAACTACTCCATCAAGATGGTCGGACTGCATGAGGTCTCCGGGGCCAATTGGACCGCCCAGGAAGGTCTCTTCGAGGTGTCGAAGGGAGACCGACTGCTGAGTGTCCTCAAACCACAGAAGCGACTCTATCCCGTATCCGAGACCCCGACAACGGAGGCCGCTCTCTACACCATCCATTTGGGGCATATTTTTCTGACGATGCCCGAGGTGGCGTCGGACAACAGCGTGACGGTCCGGGCGCTCATCAACCCGCTCGTGCTCCTCGTCTGGATCGGCGGAGGGATCATGGGCCTGGGCGTCGTCTTGAATATTTTCAGACCGAGGACAAAGGCGTCCGCATGAAAATCTGGCATTTTATTCTGGTGATGGCGGTGCTGGGACTCCTGGCCCTTTTCTATAAAGGACTTTGGGGCGACCCGCGGTCCATCCCGACCGTCCTGATCGGCACCCCGGCGGTGACGTTTTCCGGCCCGGAAGTCCGCACGGGAGAAATCGTGTCCACGAACCGCTTCCAGGGCAAGGTCCTCCTGATCAACTTCTGGGCCTCCTGGTGTTTGGAATGCCGCACGGAGCATGAAAATCTGCTGGCCCTCAACCGGCGATTCAGCCCGAATCCGGATTTCGTGATGCTGGGCATCGATTATCAGGATCGCCTGGAAGACGCCCAGAAATACCTGCAGGAATACGGCAGCAACTTCGACCATGTCCGGGACCTGAAGGGAACGATCTCGATCGACTACGGCGTCTACGGGGTTCCGGAAACCTTTGTGATCGACCGGCAGGGCGTCATTCGCTATAAATACGTCGGCCCGCTGGTGGGTCCGGGCTATACCCATTTGACGGACGACATCCTTCAGCCTCTTCTGGAGGGAAGATCCATCTCCCGTTCATGAAGAAAGCCCCGATCATCGCCGTCCTCCCTTTGATTCTCATGGTCTCGAGCCTTGCCCTTCCCGCCTGGGGGGAGACGGTCGAAGAACAACAGATCGACCTTCAAGTGCGCGAGATCGCTAAAACCCTGCGCTGCACGATCTGCCAAAACGAATCCGTCTGGGAATCCCAAGCCGAACTGGCGCAACAGATGCGCGATCTCATCAAGGAAAGACTGCTCAAAGGAGAATCCCCCGATCAGGTCCGGGCCTATTTCCTGAGCCGCTACGGGGACTATATCCTCCTGACGCCGCGGAAAAGAGGACTGAACTGGGTCCTGTGGGCCGGCCCCTTTGTCCTGTTGGGCACCGGCGGGATTCTTCTCTACCGAACCGTGTCCCGCTGGGTCGCCCAGACGGCCGCGGCAAAACACGAAGACCCGCCTCCCCTCGATGAGCGCCTCCGCCAACGCATCGAAAAGGAGTTGCATAGCCGGGAAGACTGACCCGGAATCCCACCCATGCTTTTATTCACCCTCACAGCGGGCCTCATCCTCTTCGCAGTCATCGTCGTCCTGGCCTATCCTTTATGGAATAAGAACGGCGCCCCGATTCCCATGGGTCTCGAGGCATCCCTCGACCAGGAACGAATCGATCTTGAAATTGAGAAACAGACCCTCCTGAATTCGCTGGCCGAGTTGGATCTCGATCTGGCCCAAGGCCGGCTGAACTCTCCCGATCATCAACGGCTCAAAGCGATCGACGAAAACCGGCTCGGCCAAATCCTAAACAAACTCGATTCGTTTTCCAAACAGCGTCCCGTGCCAAAAAGTCCGGATTTAAAACCGGGCCCTCGAACCTCCGGACCGATGAAATGGGCCGGATCGATTGCGCTGACTCTTATCGTCGTGGGAAGTGCCACGGTGATTTACGAATATATAACGTCCAGGATCGGCCTCGAGGCCCAGCGAAGGTTTGCGGAAACCGAAGGCCCAGCCAACCCTTCGGGAATGCCGAATCCGGCCGAGATGGTTGCGAAGCTTGAGCAACACTTGAAGGACAACCCGAATGATCTTCAGGGTCAGATCATGGCCGGGCGATCCTACATGACCTTGCAGCGAATTGACGACGCCAGGAAGGCCTGGAGCAAGGTGGTCGAGCTCGACCAAGGCAACTTCGAAGGGCATTTTTTTCTGGGGGTCATCCAACTCCAGACGTCGTCTCCGGACGATCGGAAAAGTTCGCAGGAAGCCCTCGATCACTTCGAAACGGCCCTGGTCAAGATGCCGAGGGATCCGGCGCTGCTTTGGTATAAGGGTGTGGCTCTCCTGCGTCTCAAACAATACGCCTTAGCCGACCGAAGCTGGACCGATGCCTTCCACAATCTCGCACCCGGAACGGAAGACGCCGAGTTCGTCAAGAAAGCGCTCGATAGCCTTCGAGCCGGAAATCCCCCGGCGCTTTGACGCCGATCCGTTCGACCGGCTTGTCCTGAATCTGGATCTGTTGTATAATAAAAAGGCTTGTAATCGCCACAAAATGGTTTAAGACCCTCTGGTAATCGGCCTTGTTCAATCGCCCCGTGACTCAAAAACCCTGTAGGGATTCGGCCCAAAACTCATGAGACTCTCCGTTTCTGCAGTCGTCGTTTCAGCCGCGTTCGCACTGTTTCTTTCGGGCTGTCAAAAGGCCTCTGCCCCATCGGTGGCCACCGCGATCGCCAACGAAGAGGCCCCGAAAATCGGCTACCTCGCGCCGAATTTTCGACTGACCAATCTTCAGGGTCAAGAGGTCAGCATGGCCAGCCTGGAAGGCAAGGTGGTATTTATTAACTTCTGGGCCACCTGGTGCGGCCCTTGCCGTGCCGAAATGCCGTCCATGGAAGCCCTGTATCACGAATTCAAAGGCCAGGGACTCGAAATCCTGGCGGTTTCGAGCGATATGGACGGGGCACCGGCCGTTCAACCGTTTATCAGAAAGCTCGGCCTATCCTACCCGGTCCTGTTGGATCCGGATTTCCGTGTGGACGATAAATATTTGATTCAGTCCGTTCCGACGACCGTTTTGGTCGATAAGAACGGGGTCATCACCCACCGCTTTGTGGGGGCCCGCAACTGGAGCAATCCGGAATCGCGGGATCTGATTGCAAAACTACTAAAGACCAAATAACGATGCCGGAAGCCCCTCAAACCGTTTCCTACATGATCGCCTTCACGGCGGGTTTTTTATCCTTCGTATCCCCGTGCGTCCTGCCGTTGGTTCCGGCTTATATCTCTTACATCACGGGACTCTCCTTGGAGGAGTTGACGAACACCGCCGGTACCAAACGGGTCCGGCGGGTCACCTTAACCAACTCTCTTCTGTTTATATTGGGCTTCTCGATCGTCTTCATCGCCTTTGGAGCGTCCGCCACCGCCATCGGCCAGACCCTTCTTCTATACCAAGACTGGATTCGGAAGGCCGGCGGATTGTTGATCATCCTCTTCGGACTTTATTTGATCGGTGCCGTCAAGATCCCGTTTTTGATGGTCTACAAACAATACCACTTCCAGAGCCGTCCGGCCGGCGCGGTCGGCTCCGTACTCATTGGGATCACATTCGCCGCGGCCTGGACCCCCTGCGTCGGTCCCATCCTGGGTTCGGTCTACATGCTCGCGAGCACGTCTCAATCGGTGGTGGACGGGGTGCGGCTTCTTGCGGTTTACTCGATCGGACTAGGGCTCCCCCTCCTGATCACCGCGATGAGCGTGAACACCTTCCTGTCCTCGTACCGGAAAATGAAAGACTATATGTGGATCGTCTCGCTGGCCAGCGGCCTCTTCTTGATTCTGATCGGGGTGCTGGTATTCACCAATTCCCTAAGAATCCTGAACGGCTGGCTGACCCAATACGGGATCGGCTGGTCCATCGGACAATAAATGGCCATGAAGATTCGACTCGGTCACTGCATCGGTCTGACCCTCGCGCTGCTGGCGCCGGGTTCCGGTTCAGTCCTCGCGGACTCCGGAAAAAAGGTCCCGGCTCCGTCGGAACCCAAACTCTTCTCCTTTGCCGATATCGTCCGGAATGAAAAACCGGCCGTGGTCAACATCAGCACGACACAAAAGACCGCGGTCGGAGAAGGCGGATTGCCGGAGGACCACCCGCCGCTCGGGGATTTTTTTGGCAACATCCTTCCGAAGGAATTCAATGGACAGAGCCTGGGATCGGGATTCATCATCAAGAAGAACGGCTTGATTCTCACCAATAACCATGTCATTGAAAAAGCGGACAAGATCATCGTACGCCTATCCGATGAACGCGAATTTGAGGCCAAGGTGGTCGGTCGCGACGAAAAGACCGACCTGGCCTTGATCAAGATTTCGGATCACCAAAACCTTCCGACCGCACGATTGGGCGATTCAGACCAACTCGATGTCGGAGAATGGGTCGTGGCCATCGGCAACCCCTTCGGTCTGGAGCAAACCGTGACGGTGGGGATCGTCAGTGCCAAAGGGCGCAATATCGGAGACGGGCCGTTTGATGATTATATCCAGACCGACGCCTCGATTAATCCCGGAAACAGCGGCGGCCCGCTTTTCAATATCAAGGGCGAAGTGATCGGGATCAACACGGCGATCAATCCTTCCGGCCAGGGAATCGGTTTTGCCATTCCGATCAATCAAGTCAAGAAAGTCCTTGACCAGCTGGAAACGTACGGCAAAATCACACGGGGCTGGCTGGGCGTCATGATTCAGGAATTGAACGAAGACCTCGCCCGCTCCTTCAAATTAAAAAACAAAAACGGAGCGCTGATCTCGGATGTTTTTGAAAACAGCCCCGCGTTCAAGGCCGGACTTCAACGCGGGGATGTCATCGTCGAATTTGACGGTAAAAGGATTACCCAGATGCGAACATTGCCCTTGATCGTTGCGGAGACACCGATCGGGAAAGAGGTCAAACTCAAGACCGTTCGGGACGGCAAGGAACGGACCTTTACGGTCCGGATCGGACCGATGGAAGAGAAGGAAGGAAAAAAGTAGATGCATCCTATTCTGCTCCAGTTCGGAAACGTGGAAATCCGCTGGTACGGCGTAATGATCGCCCTGGCCTTCCTGGCCGGGACCTTCCTCGGCGTCCGCGAGGCTCGTCGAAAGGGGTACAATCCGGAGTTGATCTATGATCTCCTATTCTATGTCATGATCGCCGGCGTCGTCGGGGCCCGTCTTTACTACGTCCTGGTTTCCAACCCGGTTTATTTCCTTTACCATCCCTTGGATATCGTGGCGATCTGGCGAGGCGGGTTGGCCTTGCACGGCGGATTGGTGGGAGGATTGCTGGCCGGGATTTGGTTCTGTAAGAAACGGCAGCTGGCCTTCTGGAGCTTCGCCGATCTCCTGACCCCCTCCATCATGCTGGGTCAGGCCGTCGGTCGAGGAGCCTGCACCTTGAACGGCTGCAGTTACGGAAAACCGACCAGGCTCCCCTGGGCCGTCACCTTCACCAATCCGGCGGCCCAAGCCCCGCACAATATCCCGCTCCATCCGACCCAGTTCTACGAAATGACCACGGATCTTCTCATCTTTGCGATCCTGTGGAACTTCCGGAAGAAAACCCGGTTTGACGGCCAGCTGTTTCTGATGTACGCGATCGTCTATGCCATCGCCCGGTTCGTTCTGGAATTCTTTCGCGGCGATTCCTTGCTGTTCGGCGGGGTTTTCCCTGTCCCTCAGGTCTTCAGCGTCGTTTTATTCATCGTGGCCCTTGCGGTTTATTTCTGGCGACAGTCAGTCTCCGGACGCGCCTCGCCCGCGCCGGTATCCATCCGATAGTGAAACCGGTGTCGACTCAACATTCATGGATCGGTATGGATGAATCCGGAAAGGGAGACTATTTCGGCCCGCTGGTGGTGGCTGGCGTTCAGGTCGACCCGGAGCTCTCGGCCCGGCTCGTGGCCTGGGGCGTCAAGGACAGCAAGCGGTTGACGGACAAACGCGTCCTGGAACTGGAGCCGAGGATCCGAGAGGCCTGTCGGCACGCGGTCGTGGCGATCGGGCCGGAACGATATAATATCTTATATGAGAAGATGCGGAACTTGAACAAGTTGCTGGCTTGGGCGCATGCCCGGACCCTTGAGAACCTGCTGTCGGAAACCGAGTCCCCCCGGGCCATCGCCGATCAGTTCGGAGACGAGCGGTTCATCAAGAATGCGCTGATGGAAAAGGGACGGCAGATCGTGCTGGAGCAGCGTCCGCGCGCGGAAGAAGATCCGGCCGTGGCCGCGGCCTCCATAGTCGCGCGAGCGGAATTTTTGAAACGCCTCAAACAGTTGTCGGAAGAACACGGGATGGACTTACCCAAAGGGGCATCGGATCAGGTCCGAGCCGCGGCGGTGACTTTGGTCAAGCGGACGTCGGCGGAGGTCCTAAAGAAAGTGGCGAAATGGCATTTCAGGACGACGCAGCAGGTGCTTCAGGAGTGCTCGCCTCGTTAGAAACCGCCGCCGCTTCGATCGAAACGGCCCAATAGAGAATCCTCTGACATTGAGAACAGGTCAGGATTTGTTGCCGGGCTTTCACCTCGGCGATTCTCTGGGGCGGGATGTTCATGTGGCAGCCGCCGCAGGTCCCGTGTTGAATGGGAACCACGGCCAAATCCCGGTGAAGATTTTTTAGCTGCTGATACATCTTCAACAGCTTCGGATCGACGAGCGGGACGACCGCCTCCCGTTCTTTCTCGACCGCGTCCCGATCCGCTGTCAATGTCTCGGTCTGTCTTTCCAGTTGGTATCGCTCCGATTCGAAATTTTGCTCAGCGGCCTTGACCCTCTGCGCCAGTTCATTCTCTTTCCGTTTGTAAACATCGACCTGATCCATCAAGGTCAGCAACTCTTCCTCGATCTGGCCTTTTTCCGCTTTGAGGGTTTCGATCTCCTGAAGATGAACCTGGTACTCTTTGTTGGTCTTGATTTCGCTTTGACGATTACGGGCTTTTGAGAGCCGCTCCTCACAGGTCTCGAGGTCCCGCTCTTTTCCGCGTTTCCGCTGGTTACAGGCTTCCCAATCGGCGTGGCTCTGAGCCAACTGTTTCTGGGCATCGGCCAGATTCGTCCGGACGGCCTCGAGGCGCTGGGGAATACGGACCGTCTCGCTTTTAATAATATTCAGGCGGTTGTCGATCTCCTGAAGCCGTACGAGATGCTCCAGCTGATCTTTCACATGCGTTTCTTCGGACACCGGTTCTCCTCTGGGCCCACCTGGGATCGAACCAGGTACCTGACCCTTATAAGGGGTCTGCTCTGCCAAATGAGCTATGGGCCCAAAACCACTCTGCGATAAACGAATCGGCGTGGAATTACAGACTCTCCACGAAACTCTTTAGTTTCTTGCTCCGACTGGGGTGGCGCAGTTTTCGAAGCGCCTTGGCCTCAATCTGACGAATCCGCTCCCGGGTGACTTCGAAATCCTGTCCAACCTCTTCCAGGGTGTGGTCGGTGTTCTCCCCGATTCCGAAGCGTTTTCTTAAAACCCTTTCTTCCCGCGGGGTCAGCGTCTGAAGAATGTTAGTGATCTGACGCTGGAGGTCGTAACGGATCGCGGCCTCGATCGGGGAGACCGCCTTCTTGTCCTCGATAAAATCGCCGAGATGACTGTCCTCTTCCTCTCCGATCGGAGTCTCCAGCGAAATCGGCTCCTTGGCGATTTTTAGGATCTTTCGAACCTTTTCGATGGGCAGATCCATCTTCTCACCGATCTCTTCCGGCACGGGCTCGCGGCCGAGTTCCTGAACCAGGTGCCGGGAGGTCCGGATCAATTTATTGATGGTCTCGATCATATGAACCGGAATACGAATCGTTCGAGCCTGATCCGCGATGGCGCGCGTGATCGCCTGTCGGATCCACCAGGTCGCGTAGGTGCTGAATTTGTATCCCCGTTTATATTCGAACTTGTCCACGGCCTTCATCAAACCGATGTTCCCCTCCTGAATGAGGTCAAGAAATTGGAGCCCTCGGTTGGTATATTTTTTCGCTATGCTGACCACCAAGCGGAGATTGGCCTCGACCAAGTCGGTCTTGCCGGATTTGATCTTGTTCTCCCCTTGTTCGAGAAGTTTGACGGCCTCTTTGATTTCCTCGGCCGTGACCATCGCCTGGCTCTCCGCCGCCCGGACCTTTTTCCGAGCCTCCCGGTAAACCTTGTCGATTTCGTGAAGCGTCTCGGCGGAGAGGTTGGTTTTTCTTCGAACGGATTTCATCCCGGCCGGACCCCTTCCTATTTTCTTGAGGAGAAGGAGGCCCTCCTCACCCGAAACCCCCATTCGGCGCTTGCAGTTGGTAATCTCGCGTTCGGCATGCAGGATGTCCATGGCCAGGGCCTTGACCTGGCCGGTCATTTTTTCGACCAATGTGGGATGCAAGTTGACTTGCTCGATCCTCTCTGCGATCTGGGTTTTGATCTCGCGAAGCTCGGTCTTGATCTTCCGACGCTTGACGGGGTCGGAGCTGGCCCGTTTTAAACGTTGATAGGCCTTCATCAGGTCCCGGTACGGGGCTCGCATTTTCGAAATGGCTTCGACCGTTCGGCTCGTCAGCTCGGCATCATCCTGCTCCTGCACCACGCCTTCTTCGTCAAACTCTTCATCAAAGGCCGAGACGATTTCCCGGATGCTGACTTTCCCATGCCTAAGTTTTTCGATCAGCGACAAAAGGTCTTTGACGATCATCGGAGTCCCGAAGACCACCGTGGCCACCTCTTTTTCCCCCTCCTCGATCTTCTTGGCGATCTCGATTTCGCCTTCCCGAGAGAGCAACGGGACGCTGCCCATTTCCTTCAAATACAAGCGAACCGGATCGGCCGTCCGGCTGAGGGCTCCGGGTGTGAGATCGATTTCCTTGACCTTCTCTTCTTCTTCGGCCTCCTCTTCGCCTTCCTCCAAACCTTTAAATCCCCCGCGTTCCTCTTCGGGCTCCGCCATCATTTTCTGGTAGCGTTCTTCTTCCGGGGTGTCGATAATCTCAATATCCATCTCCCCGAACATCATCATCAGGTTATCGATCTGTTCAGAGGAAACCATGTCCGCCGGAAGAGCGTTATTCAGCTCATCGTACGTCAGATACCCCTTTTCTTTGCCAAGCGATATTAGCTGCTTGACCTCATCCACCTTCTCATCTTTGGACATGAAACCTCCTCCGGAACGGAACACCTTCGACGATTATCGAACCTTCTTCGAGAATGTCGATTCCCATCTTAATTGGGTCGCACCCGCCGGGATCGTCGACATCCTTCTACCCATTAACGTCCAAACTTATTTTTTTAAGCCCCACCAATTTATCCAGCAACGATTTGACTTGGGGATTATCTCCGGATCGCTCCGCGTCGCGTATTTCGCTCTCCAGGCTCTTCATGGCCGTGCGGATCTTCTTCACCCGGAGCGTCCGGATACAATCCTTGAGAGTCTGGTGTGAATCGTCATAATCGGGTTCCTTCACCATCAGCGCCGACAGAATCGAATCCAATTGCGGATCGGCCCTTTCGGAGCGGATCGGCGTGTCCAAACGAACGGCTTCCCCTCTGGACCGCGAGGATTCAACACATTGATTGAATATCTGTCGAAGGCGGCCATCGGTAAAATGGTCCTGATCGATCTGTTGAAGCAACATCGGGGCCGTGACCCGGTTGTGCACCAAAAGATGGATCAGAATTTGTTCTTCTTGCGGCAACAGCGGAAGGGAGCTTGCAGAAGAAGAGAGCGCCCCAGGGATATTGATTGGTCCAAGTTGGGCCACTTCCCTTGTCAGCTCCCGCTCATCCAACCCGAGACTTTCCGCCAGATGTTTGACATAGTAACTGCGCTCGACCGCCCTTTTGACTTTTCGTATGGCAGGCAGGATCCGATCCACAATCCTCAATTTTCCTTCGATCGTTCTCGCCGCGGGATCCGCCAAGCCCTGCCGGATCGCAAAATCCAAAAGCTTCATGGACTGACTCATCAAGCGATTAAAGGCCGCGGCGCCCTGGTTCTTAATGAAGCTGTCGGGATCTTCTCCGTTGGGCAACAAGACCACCTCCCCGGCCACGGAACTTGGAATAATCAGGTCCACGGTCCGTAGTGCGGCACGGATCCCGGCTTCATCCGGGTCAAAAATCAACTTGACCGTCTGTACAAATCGGTGTATCCGCTCCAAGTGATCGGCGGTCAGGGCGGTGCCCAGTGTCGCAACAACCGAATGAATCCCGGCCTGATGAGCCGCAATGGCGTCAAAATAACCCTCCACCACGACCAGATGGCCAAATTTGCCGGCCGCTTCCCTGGCTTTGTCCATGGCATACAGTTGACGGCCTTTGCTGAAAATCGGCGTCTCCGGCGAGTTTAGATATTTGGGCAAACTGCCGTCCAGGACCCTCCCGCCAAAACCGGTCACCCGGTTTTGAAGATCAAAGATCGGGAAAATGACCCGCTCGCGAAAACGGTCGTAGTAATGCTTCCGAGATGAGGCCGGTTGAGTCTTCGCGATAATCAGACCGGCTTTTTCAATCGGCTCGGGAGACCATCCCTTTTTGGTAAGGAACTGTTGAAGTCCGTTCCATCCGGGAGGAGCAAAACCCAAAGAAAACGCGTCGATGGTCTCTTTCAATATTCCCCGCCCACGAAGGTAGTCCCGGGCTTGCTGGGCTTCCGGGTGGCTCAACAGCGCCGCATGATAATAATCGGCGGCGTCGCGGTGGATCTGAAAGAGTTCCTCGCGGAGTTTTTCGGCCCGATCGGCTTCCGCTCCCCGCTGCTGATGGATCGAAATGCCGAGCCTCTCGGCCAGTACTTTGATCGTCTCCGGAAAGGTCGATCCGTCCATTTTCATCAAAAAACTGATTACATCACCCCCAACCCCGCACCCGAAACAATGGTAAACCTGCTTGCCGGGGCTGACGGTAAAAGAGGGGGTCTTTTCGGAATGGAACGGGCAGAGCCCAACCCAGTTTTGCCCTGTCTTCTTGAGCGAGACATACCTTGAAACCCATTCCAGGATATCACTCTCTTGCTTTATCCTCGGGACCAGATCTTCTGAGAAATATCCCCGTTCCATGGAATGATCCTTAACTTTTTTCAAGGTAGAAGGTGAAGATGAGAAAAGGGCGGCCGTCTCTTTTTAGGTTAAACGATCCGCCCGTCTTGGACTCGCCTAGGATGACTGAGATAAAAGGTCCTTCACCACCTGCCCGACAACCGAGCCGTCAATTTTCCCGACCACCTGGGGCATCAAGACCTTCATGACCTTTCCCATATCCTTCTGCCCGTTGGCTCCGATCTCCTTTATCAGGACCCGGGCCTTGGACTTGAGCTCTTCCACAGAAAGGGATTGGGGAAGATAGGTTTGCAGGATTTCGAGCTCGCTTTGTTCCTTGGCGACCAGGTCCATTCGTCCCCCTTTAGTGAATTGCTCGATGGAATCCTTGCGCTGTTTCGTGGCGGATATAATCGTTTCCAATATATCCTGCTCCGTCAACGGATTTTGCTTCCCCTTTGAAATCTCCTTATTCTTGATCGAGGCCCGGAGCAACCGGATGACGGAGACTTTTAAGGCATTCCCGTCACGCATGGCCGTTTTCATGTCTTCCAGGAGGCGTTGTTGTAATGGCATGGCGGGTTTAAACTGTTTGAAAATTAAAATTATATAAGTAAAACAAAATTATAACAGGGAAAACTCCCAGTGTCAAGGAAGGGTTTCCAACCTGTTTTTGATTGACTCAAAACCATCTTTCTGATATAGTTTTGCATTTGCTGGTGCAATCAAAGATCAAATTGACCAATACGACAAGGGGCATGCTATGGTCGGAAAAGATCGCAAAGTCAAGAAAGAACGTGATATAAAAGAAGGAAAATACGAAGGAATAAAGAAAGATCTGGAACGCCAGAAAGCCGTTCTATTGGCCGAATCCGGAGAAATTATTTCGGGCGGTCTAAACCCGGGCACAGAAAACTTTCCGGACATGACCGATCAAGCCTCGGCTGAAACGGATCAGAATTTTATACTACGTCTCCGTGAACGAGAACAGAAATTGCTGAAGAAAATCGATGAAGCGTTGGAACGCATCAACAACGGAACGTTCGGCATCTGCGAGAGCTGCGGCGAAGAAATCTCCCTGAAACGATTGGAGGCCCGGCCCGTCACAACCTTGTGCATCGATTGCAAAACACGGCAAGAGGCGGACGAGAAGATCCGCGAATCCTGAGGCATGGTGGGCGATGTTGGTATCGAACCAACGACCTCTTGCGTGTGAAGCAAGCGCTCTACCACTGAGCTAATCGCCCCCGACGAAACATCCTTGTAACACAGTCATTTCTTTATGTCAATCATGGAACGCATTCCGGTCCTTCCCCTCGGATGTCTTCCGATCTCCGCCAGGCGCCCGCCACACATCCATGAAGGGTCGATTATAGACCATCCGCTAAGTCTTCGTTCTCCTTCCCTCCCACTCCCGCCAACTCACATAGATCACTGGAATTACAATCAACGTTAACAGGGTGGAGGCAAAGACTCCAAACAACAGCGAGATGGCCAACCCCTGAAAGATGGGATCGAAGAGGATGACAAATGCCCCGACCATTAATGCCGCGGCGGTCAGGAGAATGGGTCGTGTGCGCACCGCGCCGGCCCGAATCACCGCATCGGATAACTCCTGGCCGTCCTGTTGCTCGGTCAAAATGAAATCCACGAGCAAGATGGAGTTCCGCACGATAATTCCGGCCAGGGCAATAAAGCCGATCATCGACGTGGCCGTGAAGTAAGAACCGGTCATCCAATGGCCCGGGACAATTCCCACCAAGGTCAGAGGAATGGGGGCCATAATCACAAGAGGAATGACAAAGGATTGAAACTGAGCCACGATGAGAAGATAAATTAAAAGTAGGGCCGCCCCGAAGGCGAGACCCATATCCCGGAAAGTCTCGTACGTGATTTGCCATTCTCCGTCCCATTTTATGGCGGGTTTTTTCTCCGACGGAGGCGACTCCGCATAATATTCCCGTATAGAGTCTCCATCCGGAAGGCGTAACGCCTCCAGTCCCTGGCCGATATTCAGAATGCCATAAACGGGGCTTTCCTCCCTTCCCGCGACATTTCCCACAACATAGGTCACGGATTTCAGATTTTTATGGTCGATCCCCCTTTCCATCGGCTCCTCCCGGGCCCGCACCAGTTCCGAGAGGGGGGTCATGCGACCGGAAAGGTTGCGCAGGTGGATTTGTTCCAAACCCTCGGTTCCTGAACGAAGGGCCCGAGGTAGCCGGACCTCGATCGCCACCGGATTCTTCTCCTTCGGAATGTGCGCCAGACCGGCGGCACTCCCCTTCAAGGCCAGTTCAAGCGTTTGGACGATCTCATCGGAAGAGACGCCATCCAGGGCGGCCTTCACCGTATCGACTCCAAATCGGTATTGTACCTGATCGGCTTCGATCGAGTCGTCAACGTCCACGATGCCGGCCGTCTGCTCGAACACCTTGCGGACGCGTCGGGCCAGTTCCGTGCGCTTTTCATCATCGGATCCGTACACCTCCGCGACCAACACCGACTGAACCGGCGGACCGGGCGGGACCTCGACCACCTTAACGTTGGCACCGAATCGTAGCGCCACGGCGTGGATATCCGACCGGATTCGGTTCGCGATTTCATGACTCTGCGCCTTTCGATTCTCTTTTTCGACCAGGTTGATCTGGATGTCGGCCATGGAGCCGGCTTCCCTCAAGAAGTAGTGTCGGACCAAACCGTTAAAATTAAAGGGCGAGGCGGTTCCGACATAGGCCTGGTAATTTTCCACTTCGGGAACGGTTTTCAGATAGGCCGTTAGGGACTGTGTCACCCGGGCCGTTTCCTCCAGCGGGGTTCCCCGCGGCATGTCGATCACCACCTGCAGCTCGCTTTTGTTGTCGAAGGGAAGCATCTTCATCACGGTCAGCCTGAAATAGAACAAAGAGAGAGACCCCAGCAACAGGAGGCCGACCCCGCCCAAGAGAAGGACCCGATTCCGGACGCTGCGCATCAGCGGAGTCAGCAGCCATCGGTAGAAGCGAACGAGGCCGGAATCCCTCGAAGAGGCTTCGGGACCGGAGGGATGACCTCCGCCGGACAATTTCGAGTAACAGATCCGGCAGAACCAGGGCACGATCACAAAGGCGACCATGAGCGAGAAAACCATGGCCAACGAGGCGTTGACGGGAATCGGCCGCATATAAGGCCCCATGAGACCCGAAATAAACGCCATCGGAAGCAAGGCCGCTATGACCGTCAACGTGGCCAGGATAGTCGGATTGCCCACCTCATCCACCGCCAAAATCGCGGCCAGGATCCCGCCATCGCGTTGATCCTTAGGTCCCATCCGAAGGTGACGATAAATGTTTTCCACGACCACGATCGCATCATCCACCAGAATGCCGATCGAGAAGATCAGAGCAAACAGCGTGACCCGGTTGATCGTGTAGCCGATCAACCATGAGACAAAAAGGGTCAGGGCCAAGGTCAGGGGGATGGCCAGGGATACGACCGCGGCCTCGCGAACGCCCAAGCCCAGCCCTAAAAAAACCACCACGGACAGGGTGGCGTACAGAAGATGTTTCAAAAGCTCATTGGCTTTCTCATCGGCCGTCTGGCCGTAATCCCGGGTCACCGTTACCCGAACATCGGGAGGAATCACCGAGCCCTGCAGTTCTTTTACCTTTTGCAGGACGGCACGGGACACCTGGACCGCGTTTGTTCCGGATTGCTTGGCCACGGCAAGAGTGACGGCGGGATAGTCCCCGGCCGCCTGATTTCCCGGACCGGGACCGAACCACACATAATGAACCGCTTCCTCCGGGCCATCCGACACCTTCGCTACGTCCCTTAAAAAGACCGGCCTCCCCCCGTGGATTCCGATCACGACGCGCTCCAGATCTTCCGGGTCCCGGATAAACTCTCCGGTCTCGACCGGAAATTCCCGGTTGTCTCGCTCAAAACGGCCGGAGGGAAGCTTCCGATTGGTCTTCTGGATCGCGGAGACCAGTTCCAGCGGGGTCACACCGTAGGATTTCATCCGCCCCGGATCGGGCATTACCCGCAGGCGCCGCTGTCTCCCGCCCACGATGAATCCCCCGGAGGTCTTTGGAATTTTCTTTACCTCTTCCAGCAGGTGATCCGCAATACGTCGCAGCTGATAATCATCATAGCGGGAACTCCAAAGGGTCAGGGTCACGATCGGCACATCGTTGATGTCCCTGGGCTTCACCATAAAGTCCGAGGCGCCGGGCGGCAACAGATCGCGATTCGACATCAGCTTATCGTACAGATCAACCAAACTCTTCTCCAGATCTTCTCCGACATAGAAGCGGACGATGAAAAGCGCCAGGCCCGGCCGCGAGGTGGAGTAAACATATTCGACCCGACGTATTTCGGACAGCTTCCGCTCGAGGGGTCGGACCACCAACTCCTCCACTTCTTTGGGCGAGGCCCCGGGAAAAGGAATAAAGACATCGGCCATCGGGACGAGGATCTGGGGCTCTTCTTCCCGGGGCGTGGCTAGGATGGCGAGACCCCCGAGCAGGAGCGCGGCGACGATCATAAGGGGGGTGAGTTTGGAGCGGATGAAAACCTGAGCAATCCGGCCGCTGAGACCCAGCCGATTGAAGAAACCCGGCCTTCCAGCCGGGGATTCTCCGTTCCGAGGGGACAAAATTTCCATCTTTTTTAAATCGCTCGCTAACCCCGCCCTTCCAGGCGGGGATGGCGCTCACTACTCGGATTCATGGCCGGCTTCCCTCCGGAATCCGGACGATGGCTCCCTCCCGACCGTCCGAAGCACGGGCGAGGATCCGCTCGCCGTCCACGAGGCCGGAGAGCACTTCGACCCGTCCCTCCCGTACCGGTCCCGGCCGGATCAGTCTCGACTGAACGATCGCGGATTCGTCAGCTACGTACACCCGAGATAGTTCGCCCTCAACCTGAACGGCCGCTTGAGGGATCATCAAGGCGCTTCGTCGTCCGATGGGAAACACCATCCTCCCAAACAGACCGCTCCTGATCCGGGGAACCGACGGAAGGTCCGCCTTTACCCAAAACGAGTGCGTTGACGGATCTGCGGCCGGCAGGATCTGGGCGACACGGCCATCGAGGGCAAGACCATCCAGGGCATCCAGGCGAACCACGACGGTTTGCCCGATGCGCAGGCCGGCCGCGTCCGTCTCGGCCACCGGGACTTCGAGACGTAGATGCCCCTCATCCTCGATTCGCAAGAGGGACCGCCCCGGCGAGGCGAGTTCCCCCACCTCGATCAATTTTTCCGTTATCACCCCGTCAAAAGGGGCTTTGATTGTGGTGTACGCCAAATCGGCCTCGATGGATTTCCACGTCGCCTCCGCCACTTTATAGGTCCGTTCGGCATTATCCAATTCTTGCTGGGTGGCGGATCGTTCCTTGAACAGTGTTTTGATCCTCTGATAATGGATCTTCGCGTTTTCAAGTTCGGCCTCCGCCCGCTCCCGTTGGGCCAAGAGCGCACGGCTGTCCAGGGTGATTAAAACGTCACCCGTTTTTACCCGATTTCCCTCCTTCACTCGGATCTCCTCCACCTGCCCGAGTACTTTGCTGGCCAGGGTCGCGGCCGAGGCGGAGGCGACGGTTCCCGTGACCTCCCGGTAAACAGGGATTTCTTCCGATCGGAGTTTGATCAGTTCCGCATGGATCAACGGCCTTTCGGACCGGGACGGACCCGTCTTTTTTCCATGGACCGTCAGGAAGACGACGAGAAGGACGACCCCCAAGAGCACCGGTAGCCAGACCCATTTCCGCCGTAAGATCTTCATCAAGATTCTTTCATGCGCCAAATCACACTTTCCCCTCATGATCAAGTTCTTACAACATAATGATTGACTCATCCGGAGAAATTGATTATACAAGAGTGTCACAAATAACAAAAGCCCCACTTGAAGTCCGCTGTTTCTGTGATGTTCGCGCGGGAAATGGCCGGTGCAGAACTGGGGCATTCATCGAGGAAAGGAGATTTTATGTTATTTCGATTGGTGGCGGTTCTCGGAATTATGCTGCTGGCCGGTTCGGCTCGCGGAGCGGACTCCACGGTCCTGAAGACCCAAAAGGACAAGGTCAGCTACAGCATCGGGCTGAACATCGGATCCGATTTCAAACAACGGGCCATCGAGGTTGATCCGGATCTGTTGGCGCGAGGGATCAAAGACGCGATGTCGGATGCGAAACCTTTGCTCACGGAAGAAGAAATCCAATCCGTGATGACCGCCTTTGAACAGGAGTTGAAGGCCAAGGCCATCGCGCACAACAAAGAACTCGGGGACAAAAACATGAAGGAAGGCGAGGCTTATTTAGCCGAGAATAAGAAAAAGGAGGGGGTCGTCACCCTTCCGAGCGGTCTCCAGTATAAAGTCATTACGGCCGGCACCGGGAAAAAACCCAAGGCCACCGATACGGTCACCACCCAATACCGGGGCACCCTGATCGACGGTACTGAATTCGACAGTTCATACAAGCGCGGACAGCCGGCCACTTTTCCGGTGTCGGGCGTGATCTCCGGTTGGACCGAGGCGCTGCAGTTGATGCCGGTCGGCTCAAAATGGCAGCTCTTCATCCCGTCGAGCCTCGCCTACGGGCCCCGGGGAGCCGGTCAAATGATCGGGCCCAATTCCACGCTCGTTTTCGAGGTGGAACTGCTCTCCATTCAGGAAAAGGCGAAAACGCCAACTCAGGAAAAAACGAAAACACCAAAGAAGTAAACGGGATGGTGAGCGCCGGATCCTTTTGGAGTGGCTAGGGCATCAGGCTTTTGCCGGGCGCGAGTCCGAACTGGCGGATCTTGAGGCGAAGCGTTTTGTAATCGATTCCGAGCGCCCTCGCCGCCTTGACCCTGTTCCAATTTGTTTTCAGAAGGGTTTCCATGATTAGGACTCTCTCCGCCTCTTCCGCGGCATGGCGGCTGACATCGCGAAGGGAGTTTGTCTTGGTCCCGTCTTCCGGTGCGACCGGAACATTGGACGGAGAGGGGGGATCGAGGGGATAGAGATGGACCTCTCGGGAGGTGACGACCTTTCCATCGGAGAGGATGATCGCCCGTTCGAGGAGATTTTCAAGCTCTCGGACATTTCCGGGATAATTATACTTCATCAGTGCCTCCATGGCATCCGGAGAGATCTGGACCTTTCGTTTGCCCTCCGCCTGAAATTTTTTCAGAAAGTATTCAGTCAGTAGGGGAATGTCTTCCTTCCGTTCTCGAAGGGGGGGAATCGTAATGGGCACGACGTTGAGTCTGTAGAAAAGGTCTTCTCGAAATCGTCCCGAGCGCACCCCTTCCTGAAGGTTTTTATTGGTGGCGGCAATGACCCGGACATTGACCCGGTGCGTACGGGTTCCGCCGACGCGTTCAAACTCCTTGGTCTGAAGCACCCGGAGCAGTTTGCCCTGGACGTTGGCATCCAGTTCGGCCACCTCATCCAAAAAAAGGGTCCCCCGATCCGCCAGTTCAAACCGTCCCGGTTTGGCCGTCACGGCGCCGGTAAATGCCCCCTTTTCATGCCCGAAAAATTCGCTTTCCATCAGTCCCTCCGGGACCGCGGCGCAGTTGACGACGATAAACGCGGCCTTTTGCCGGGGGCTCCTCTGATGAATGGCCCTTGAGATGAGGTCCTTTCCCGTTCCCGTTTCTCCCTGGAGCAAGACCGTGGCCTTGTCATCTTGGGCCACCTTGGCGATCATCCGGTGAATATTCTGGATCGCCTCACTCTCCCCGATCAATCGGACGGAATCTTCAAGGAGACCCAGCTCCTCCCGGAGATAAACATTTTCCCGCACCAGTTCTTGATTCTTGATGGCGCGTTGAATGGTGATCAAGAGTTCCTCCTTCGAGAACGGCTTCATGACATAATCAAACGCCCCTTCCCGCATGGCTTTCACGGCGGTTTCGATTGTTCCGAAGGCGGTCATGATGATTACGTTGAGGTCCGGATTGATTTTCCGGAGGCGTTTGAGCGATTCGATCCCGTCCATCTGGGGCATTTTCATATCGCAGATCACCAGATCAAAGGATTGATTTTGGGCCAGGGCGAGGGCCTGTTCCGGGTTATTCTCCGTGGTGACATCATACCCCTCATGAGTCAGGATGTCACCCAAGATGCTGGTCTGCACTTTTTCATCATCGACAATTAGTACACTAGGCATGGTTCGTTTCCCCTTGAATCGGGAACAGGAGCGTAAACACCGAGCCCCTCCCGACCCGACTTTCTACTTTGATCCTTCCGCCGTGCTCCTGAACGATCCGCTCTACGATCGAAAGCCCCAATCCAAAGCCGCGTTCCTTCGTGGTGAAATAGGTACCGAAAAGCCGCGGCAGGTTTTCGGGGGGTATCCCGCAACCGGTGTCGGCGATCGAAACCGCCACCGCTTCCGTCCCATGGTTTAAAGCCGAGGTGGTCAGGGACAGTTCGCCTCCGGTCGGCATCGCCTGCAACGCATTGATCAACAGGTTGAGAAGCGCCTGGCGCAACTGGTGATAATCCACGGACAGCCGGGGCAGGTTCCCCTGATAATGACGATGAATAGTGACCTTCTGCTGGTCCGCCTCGGGAATGATGGAGGCCAACGTTTCGTCGATCAAACCGTTCAGATCCGTCGGCTGCCGAGATAGAGAGATTGGCTTTGCGGAGCGAAGGAAACCTTCGACGATTTTATTCAGCCGATCCACCTCCCGCTGGATGTTGCTGGACAAATCCAGGAATTTCTCGCGTTCCGGTTGACTCGCCGGGGCAAACCGGTCCCGCATATGATCGATGATGAGACCGATGCTGTTCAGCGGGTTTTTAATTTCGTGGGCGACCCGGGCGGCCAACTGGCTGGCAATCTCGAGCTTTTCCACCCGTTTTTGCGTTTCTTCCAGTTTGACGATTCCCTCGGTCATGCGGTTAAAGGTGGCCATCAAGACGCCGATTTCATCCCTGCGGGATTCATCCAGTCGTTGGTCAAAGTCACCTTGACCGATCCGGACCGCCGCCCGGACCAATTCGCCGATCGGCCGGGTCACGCTTTTGGCAAAATAGGAAGCAAAAAGCAGTGCAATCATAAAAAGCCCCGCGGTCGTGAACAAGCCCCACAATTTGATGCGGTCCAACTGCGCCACCGCAGAATCCATCGACATTTCGATTCTACCAAGGCCCAAAAGTCGATTCTTCTGGAATACGGGAAAGGTCATGAACATATAGGTGTGATCTCCCCGGTTCTGGATCCGCGTGTCGATCTTGTTCTTCTTCAAATAGGCCATCGTCTCCGGGCCGATTTGCTCGTCCGGCGGAAGGGTTCGTCCTTCCCTTTGCGCCGGATTGTCGATCACCACCTTATTTTGGTCGTCCATGAAATAGAGGTCGTTGATTCCTTCATTGACGCTAAAAATGTCGAAGCGGGCTTCCTCATCGCTGAAATGCTGGATGAAGTCTCGGATTTGTTGTCGGTCGTCCTCCGAAAGGTTGGCGAGAACCTGATGGTCCGTCCTTAAGAGCAAGCGGGATAGGTTCAACTGAAGAGTTTTTCCCATCAGCAAGGCGCGCTGGCGGATTTGATCGGTCAACACTTGTTTTTCCATTTGATAATTCAGGACAAACAGCAACCCCGTCGTGGTCAACAGGATCAGAAGCATCATCCACGTAAGGCGCGACCTAAACGACCAGATGGAATACATATCGTTCATGCTATCATACGAAGGGCTCACGTCTCAAGTCACAGTCACTTTCTGCAGACTTCCTAAAGCAAATTCCGGACCATGCATCACAGCGGACTCATTCCCCGTTTAAGCGGGTTCAGCATCCTCATCTATCAGGATCGATTTACCGAAAATCGGGTGTTGAAACCTGATAACCGCTCCCATTTCCCGATTCTCTTCTTGCTGACGACCCAATTAAATGTAACTTTTCGATTTGGTATCGTCCTTGCAATGTTCGCTCAGTAAACCAATCACGACCCAAACCCGTGATTCGTTCGGGGGAGATGAAATTCATGATGATGGAAGAGAAAACACGGGAATCGTCATACGGCTTTCATCGTTGCGGGATCGTGCTGGCGGCGGGCGACGGCAGGCGCCTGCGATCATTGGTCCAACGGCTTCGAGGGAATGCCCTGCCCAAGCAGTTTGTAAATCTCTACGGAACACGATCGATGCTTGAACAGACCTTTTACCGGGTTGAAAAACTCATCCCCCCGGAGTATCTCTATACCATCATCAACAAGAGCCACCTACGCTATCTCGATGTCCAACGCCAAATCGCGAGACGTGGGGAGAAGACGATTATTGTACAACCGGAAAACAAGGACACCGGGCCCGGACTCTTTTTGCCGTTGATTTACCTATCCAAACGACATCCGGCCTCCGTCGTAGCCGTCTTTCCTTCGGACCATTTCATTGTGGAAGAAGACTCCTTCATGGATTACGTGGCACGCGCCTTTCGGTATGTTGAACGCAATCCTTCGCGATTGGTCCTGTTGGGGATCAAGCCGCGGGAACCCGAATCCGAATACGGCTATATCCTTCCGGGCCCCCCCGTCGAAGATAACCGCTCGGAGGAAATCCGAACCGTCTTGAAATTCATCGAAAAACCCGGGTCACACGCGGCCCACACCCTTATACAAAGAGGAGGCTTGTGGAATTCATTGGTGATGGTGTTCCGGCTTAAAACCATGCTGGATCTAATGGCCTTATGCGTCCCGGATGTTTTTCTTGCCTACAAACGCATCGGGGAGGCCGTTGATACTCCCGCCGAATACGACGTGGTCGAATCGGTCTACACTCAAATGACGCCGATGAATTTTTCAAAGGAGATCCTGGAAAATCTCGCCCGGCGGTATCAGTCCCACTTGGCGGTTTTGAACATCGACGGCGTTTCGTGGAGCGACTGGGGATCGGAGCATCGTGTATTGAATGATTTAAGGCGATTGGGTTGTCTGAGCGACTTGGAGCAAATCGGCCCCCCAAACCATCCGGTAGTTAGGACGGCCTGAATCCGGAACCCAAGGTCGGCCGGCCAAAACGGAAAGAGGGACCTGAAATTTATTGATAAAATATAAGGAAATACGGATGGGAAAATCGTGTTTCGGGAGGTGATTATTGTGAATAAACTGATGAACATCGGAGCGTGGACATTGGTAGTCGCCGCCGTCTTTTTGGTGATCCTGATCCCGGGGCCGGCCTCCCCTGCGACGCCGATGGAGAAAGGGGATCTCTGGATCAAAACAGCCACAGAGTCCACCATGGAAAAAGACGGTCATTTGAACCTGAACCGCATCGGGGTGTCGTCCCATCACGGGATTGTTAAACTGGAAGGAACTGTTTTGACCGGGGAGGAAAAAGGCCTGGCCGAACTGATCGCGATGCAGATCCCCGGGGTACGAGGGGTCCAGAACAACATCCTGGTAATACCGCCTCTGGATCAGGACATCGCGATAGAAAAAAAGGCCCGGTCGACTCTGATCGAAAACCCGCTGATCGATATCAGGCAACTACGGGTACGCGTGGTCAACGGCATTGTGACCCTGCGCGGCATCGTCGATCGGTCCCGTGAGAGACACTTCGCGGATCGACTCGTTTCAATGCTTCCGGATGTGTCTAAAGTCGTCGACAAAATGGAAACCTTTCAACAGGTCTGAGGACGATTGTGAATCCAAAGACATGGAAGGCACCGCACCAATAGGGCCACGATCGGGTTGTTTTCCCGGATCCTGGCCCAAAGGAGGGAATTATGGCCATTCAAACGTTGTATCGGACGATTCAGGATGTCAAAGGGACGAACACGGTTCGCGTCCAGATCGGCACGGAAGGGACGATGGTCGCCCAGACGTTGCTCTCGGCCCACGCCCCCGAGGCCCCCGTCGTTGACGATCGGGGCCGGTTCGTCGGGCTCGTCAGCGAATCCGAACTGCTTGAGGTCATTGAATCCGGAAGAGAGCTTCGGTCGACCAAGGTGGAGGACATCATGAGCCGGGAGCTTCATTTCGTAAACCAGACCACCCCGATTGAAACAGCCCTGAGGTATATAGAAAAAAACCACCTGCTCAACCTCCCGGTCGTGGAGGACGGCTACCTGATCAAGACCGTCAGTCTCCACGACCTTCTCCGAGCGATGGTCAACGCCGGCCTGGGCCTGGAATAGTCCCCCCTTGCGGCGACTCGAGAAAGCAACGGGCCTGAAGGGTGTTCCCGGCCAGGGCCTGCGGGGGGCCTTCAGGCCACAAACCAGGACATTAATGGAGGGGATTCAAATGAAATGTCGACGATGTCAGGGAATCATGGTTGAAGAACGGATCTTTACCCGGGATGGTGGAACCCCCATGTGCCGATGTGTGCATTGCGGGGATCTGGTCGATACGGTCGTCATCTCGAACCGGGACCGGCCCTCGTCCCCGTTTCCAAAGACCCAGTCAGGACGGGATCGGTATTATTAAGCTTTCTTTGGAAGAAAGGAGTTAAGCCCATGCCGCAACTCAGATCCGCTTCCGCAATCATTATTATGTTGATGCTCTTGGTGATTTTGCCGGCCTGCAATCGGAAAACGGCGACGGCCACCGTCAAAAGCGACGTCTCCTCGGACACCGAGGCGACGAAACCCCCAGCGCCTCCGGCATATTCACCGACTGTTCCTACGAATCCGATACAGGAATCGACCGAAGCCTCCAAACCGCTCGAAGTCGGGCTCTCCGGTCAATCCTTTCAGGACGCCTTCTTTGATTTTGATAAATATCTGATCCGGAACGACGCCAAAGCAGGCCTACAAAAAGATGCCGAGTTCCTTAATAAACACCCCGATCTGAAAGTTCAGATCGAAGGGCATTGCGATGACCGGGGCACTGAGGAATACAATCTGGTCTTGGGGAACCATCGGGCGGGGGCGGTGAAACAATATCTGGTCACGCTGGGAGTGGAGGGTTCTCGAATCTCGGTCATCAGCTATGGAAAGGACAAGCCCTTCTGCCTCCAACACAACAAGACGTGTTATCAGGAAAACCGGCGGGGCCATTTTGTCTCCTTAACTGCGGGAACCTGAAGTAGATCCCCGAAGGTTTACCCTTTCTTCTCTCTTCGGAAAGGAGAATATCCATGGACGGCGAAGTCCTTGTGAACCGGTCATTGGTCAAGCAATGGCTGACATGGGCTTTGGTCTGGCTGACCGTCTTTCCCTTGGTCGGCCTGCTTGTTTCGATCAAGTTTCATGAACCCGATTTTCTGGGCGGCATTTCATGGCTGACCTTCGGACGGCTGCGGCCGGTTCATGTCAACGGCGTGATCTTCGGAGCCTTCTCCACCACCTTCATCGCCCTCGCCTACTATTTCGTCCCCCGCCTCTGCGGGGTCCGGATGTATAAAGAGGAATGGGGCCGGTGGCTTTTGTGGATCTGGAATGCCTTTATCTTTTTCGGGTCCATTTCCTTCATGCTCGGATATAACGCGGGGTTGGAGGCCGGAGAGTTCGAATGGCCTTTTGCGATCCTGCGATTTTTCGTCTTGGGCGCGGTCACGATCCAGATCCTGGGAACGATCTGGCGGCGCAAGGAGAGGCGCTTTTATGTGGCGATGTGGTACACCTCTGCCGCCTTCATTTGGACCGTCCTGAACCTGATATTAGGGGATGTCATACTAAAATACGTCCCGGCCTTCTCGGGCGTCAACAGCGCCGCGATGCACGGCCTGTATATCCATTATATCGTCGGGTTGTGGCTGACCCCGGCCGGACTCGCGACGATTTATTATTTTCTCCCGGTCAGTTCCAAAAACCCCCTTTACAGCCACCGTCTATCGTTGTTGGGGTTCTGGTCGCTGGCCATCTTTTACCCCATGGTCGGAATCCATCATTACCTTTATAGTCCGATCCCCCATATGAATCAGACGATTGCGATCACGACCAGTATGTTTCTGATTATTCCGGTTTGGGCCGTCACCGTGAACTTCTTCGGGACGATGAAAGGGCGTTGGGGCACAATCCTGGGAGGGGGCGGAGGGGACAATTATGCCGCGAAGTTTTTGATTCTCGGGGCCATTTATTACTGGCTGGGCTGCTTTCAAGGATCGACCGAGGCGCTCCGCCGGGTCCAGCAGCTGACCCATTTTAACGATTTTGTCATCTCCCACTCACATCTCACGGTCTTCGGCGCCATGGTGGTCTGGACGATCGCGGGTCTGTATTACGTCTGGCCGCGGGTAGCGGGCCGTGAACTGTGGAGCAACCGGTTAGCCAGCTGGCATCTCTGGCTGACGATCACGGGATTCAGCCTGATGGCCGCCGTCCTGACCGCCATGGGGTTCGTCCAAGGGTCAATGCTGGAGTACCAGGCCAATTTCGTCGATACCGTGAAAGAGTTGAAGCCTTGGTGGGCGGTACGGAGTCTCGCCGGGCTGACGATGGATATCGGATTTCTTCTTTTGGTGATCAACTTGTATAAAACGGCGCGTGAAGGAAAACCGGTGGAGCGGGCGGTCCCGGACAGCTCTCTTTGGGAGCAAGCCCCGTCAACACAACCCCGGCCCAAGGGGGGTTGGATCGAGACCCCCTCCACGGTTTTCCTTGCCGCCGGATTGGGATTTTTCTTTATGGCCGTTTTCATCCAGGGCATCATCCCCTGGATGATGCCCGAGGACCGAACCAACACGGTGACCGATGCGGTCACGAATAAAACGATCCAGGTGGCCGACTACGGCCCGCTTGAAGCGAAGGGGAGGAAAGTCTATATCCGGGAGGGATGCTGGTACTGCCACTCTCAATACGTCCGTCCGGTCACGGGAGAATCCATGCGTTGGGGGCCGGTGTCTCAGGCGGGGGAATACGCCTTTGATTTTCCCCATCTCTTCGGAACTCGCCGCATCGGTCCGGACCTGACACGGGTTGGAAGAAAATACGGAGATGATTGGCATGCCGCCCACCATTGGAACCCCCGGGCCGTCGTACCGGACTCGATTATGCCGTCGTTCCCCTGGCTGTTCGATCCGGCGAAGGGAAATGAGCCTCCGCGCCTCAACGACGACGGGAAGGCGTTGGTGTCCTATATCCAGAAACTGGGAACCGGCATCGGCGACTGGCGCGAGGTCTTCACGCCGACCCGCCTCGCAACAGGGGCGTCGTTCAATGTCGATCCGATGGAGCGGGGGGATCTGATGGCCTTGGGGAAACAGGTTTATCTGCGCCGTTGTGTCGGATGCCATGGAGAGAAGGGGGATGGGAACGGACCCTCCGCCGTTTTCTTGGATCCCAAGCCCCGTGATTTTACCCGAGGAATTTTCAAATTCCGATCGACGCCGGGGAAGGATTCCCTCCCGACCGACGGTGATCTCTTTATCACCGTCACCCACGGGCTGTGGGGAACGGCCATGCCGACGTGGCAGGAGATCTCGGAGCGTGAACGGATGGCCGTAATCCAGTATATTAAATCCTTCTCGGATCGCTGGCAAAAAGAGCCGCTCGGCCAACCGATCCCTGTATCCTCCGAGCCACCGGTCTCCGAGGCCTCGATCGCAAACGGCGAAAAACTGTTCCACGGCAAGGCCATCTGTTACCTGTGCCATGGCGCGCGAGGAAAGGGCGACGGGGTGCTGGCCAAAGGGCTGACGGACGTTTGGGGTCATCAGGAACATCCGGCCAACTTCACCTTACCGGCGGGCGATCACGGCGGGGTGAAGCTAGGTCATGATGGAGCACACATTTATAAGACGATCCTGACCGGGGTGGGCGGAACGCCGATGCCGCCCTTTCAGGATAAGCTTTCGCCTTCGGAGGCTTGGGACGTGGTTCATTATGTCCAGTCCCTTCGGGTGCGGGCCCATGAGGCCGAGCTGGCCGCGGCGGGGCTGAAGGAGTCGGATCACGACGTATCCCTCACGCGCATCTGGGCTTCGCTCTCTCCGGCGGCGCAGCGGGGGGAAATTGATGAGGCCCTGGTTCGGGGTCGGCCTGAGAAGGCCCGAATCGCTCGGGTCTCCTCTCCGGTAGAAACATCGGGAGGTCTGCCATGACACCAATGACCAAAACAGAGGGGACGGAGACATTGAACAGATCGGAAGCGACCAAAGCCCCCGGGGACGAGGTCTATCGATACCAGGACTCGGGAATTGCGGAACGGCACGGAAAAATTCCACTGTGGCTCACGCTCGTCTCGATCGCCCTGTTGATCTGGGGGGTCTATTATACGATCCAATACTGGAGTACGGACTAGGAATCTTCGGATTTTTTTACCCGGGGTCATGGATGGGCATTCGAAAGGGGGAAAAACATGAAATATGAACCTAAGAACTTTAATCACCTGCTGGGAATAAAAGGCTTGAGTGATGGGTTGTTGAAAACCCATTTTTCCTTATACCAAGGCTACGTGGCGAACACCAATAAAATGGTCGAGCGTTTGAATCAGCTGTTGCAGGACGGAAACACGGAAACGCCCGATTACGGAGAATTGAAACGCCGATTCGGATGGGAATTTAACGGCATGCGCCTGCACGAATACTATTTCGGTAACTTGACCAAGGATCCCGCGCCGATAGACGAACGCTCGTCGTTATTTAAAAAACTGGTGAACGATTTCGGCGGTTTCAACCGTTGGGAGAAAGATTTTGAGGCCACCGGCGCGCTTCGCGGCATCGGATGGGCGGTGCTGTCCTACGATTCCATGGAATCGCGACTTTTCAACGTTTGGATCAACGAACACAATGCGGGCCAACTCTCCGGAGCCGTTCCCCTTCTGATTATGGACGTGTTTGAACACGCCTATATCATCGATTATGGGATCAAGCGGGGGGATTATATCGAGGTCTTTCTCAGGACCATCGACTGGAACATAGTCGACGGGCGTTTCCAGGCCGCTCAATCCAATGAGGGACGAAGGAAACAAGGGATAATTCATCGGGTCTAGCCGCAGGCCTAATCCGGCAGCGGCTTCCCCTTCGTTTCCGGAGCAAAAGGGAGTGCGACGATTCCCAAGAGGTAGACGATTCCGATCAGACTGGCGGCCTTGCCGGGCTCAAACAGCGTGCCCAGGTATCCTTTGACCAAGGGCCCGGTTGATGCCAGAACTCTCCCGATGTTGAAGCAAAACCCTACACCGGTGGCACGGATCGAGGTGGGATAAAGCTCCGGGAGATAGATCGGAAAGCCGCTGAAGATTCCGTTGTTGAAAAAACCCATGACCGGAAGCAGCCCCAAAACGACGGTATAATCTTTCGGCGAATAGAACGTGAGGGGCAGCATGACAAAACTGCCCAGACACATGAGAAAGAACGTGGCGCGGCGGCCGATGCGATCGGCGATCGGTCCAAAGGCCAGATAGCCCGCCAGCGCTCCGATGTTGAGGCTCATCACCGAATAGCTCACATACCGATTGACGGCGCCCGGGTCCAGATTCTGAGGAGCCAGCATTTCACGGACCAGGGTCGGCGTCCAGTTCGTGGCGCCCCACAGGCCGAAGACGGCGACAAAGGCCAGGAGGGATCCTACCGCGGTGCGACTCCGGAGGTCTCGACGGAACAACCGTTTGAGACTGAACTCGAGCAGTTCCCGCTCCCGCTCCGAGCGCGCAGCGGGAGCGACTTTCTGAAGCGCATGCTTCCGGTCCTCGCCCACCTTGAGCCAGCGCTCCGGCTCCTTCACCGTAAAACGAACCAGGAGGGTCACCAGCGCCGGAAGTATCCCGACAAGAAATAGGATTCGCCACCCGTAGGATCCGAGCCATAGATTGGCCAACGCGGCGAGAAAGAAACCGGCCGCCCAGGCCGATTGAAGAATCCCCGCCGCTTTCGCCCGCTTGGCTTCCGGCCAGGTCTCGGCCACCAGCGCGGCACCCGCCGCCCATTCGCCGCCGATGCCCAAAGCCGTCAAGAACCGATATGCCGTCAATTCCCACCATGTGTGTGAGAGCGCGGCCATGCCTGTAAAGATCGAATAGATCAGTATGGTCAGGATCATTGTCCGGGTTCGACCGATGTAATCTGCCAGGACGCCGAACAGCACGCCGCCCAGAGCCCATCCGATCAGAAAAACCGAGAAGATAACCCCGCCGTACCACTCAATTCCTTGAATCGAATTCTCGGCCCCAAGGAGCTCATGAAGCGCCGGTTGAAGCGTCACGGCATAAAGGGTGGAATCCATCGAGTCGAAGACCCATCCCAGCCAGGCGACGGTCAGGACCAGCCACTGGTATCCGCTCACCTCGGCCCAAAAGGGTTTTGGCCCCGGATTGGTTTGGCGCTCCTCTTCCCTCACGGAATATTCCCTAATCCCTGGCGATGCATCATATTATTATAAGGATAGAGTTAACCAAAGGCAACGCGGAAGAATTATCATTAAACTGCCCCAGCAGGCTTTCCGAGCCAACGGCCCATTTCCATCCCCCAAAAACCCTTCTTTTGTGTAGTTGACATTTTCCATAAGTTATGGGTATAGTCCGATGCATTACTTCCCAAACCAACCCTATCTGGAACCCCATGAACCGGAGTCGAGCAAATCTTAGGATTGTGCTGTTGACCGGGATCCTGATTTTCCCCTTCCTCGGGGTAGGGGCAGAGAGCGCCACAACCGAATCCGCGGCCGGGCCCTTGTTTGTTTTGAGCTACCAACACAATCTTCTGAGCGCAAATATTCAGGCGATCTCTTTGAAGGAAGTATTGCAACGCCTCAGCCAACTCACGCAAATCGAAAGCTGTCTCGACGGGTCCATTGGAAATGAGTCCGTCACGGTCGAATTCGAGAACCTTCCGTTAGAGGAAGGAATCCGGCAGATTCTGCAGGGAAAGAGCTACGCACTTACTTACACCCAAACTTCCTTTCAAAGAGGCGATACGACGTTGCCGAAGCTCATGGGAATCCGGGTTGTTCCGAAAGGTGCGATCCCCCCTTTAGGAAACGAACGATCGGATTCCTCCGCGCCCTTTTCCGGTTCAGGCCCGAGGGAAGATCGCCCCCATTCCGTGGCCGCGCAGACGGCGGAAGCATCCTTGCCCCCCGATGACGCGACGGACTCCGGCCTTCGCGATCAGGATCCAAGGGTCCGCGAAGCCGCGCTGGAAAGTTTGGGACGATCGGACCGGCCGATTCCTTTCGACCCCATTGCGGAAATTTCCAGGACGGACGAAAACCCCGTTCTCCGGATGGACGCCTTGGAGCTACTGGCGGAGAAAGGAGGCGACGCCGCGCTGGATCCGGTACGGGAGGCGCTAAAGGACCCGGACCCCGAGGTTCGGGGGCTGGCTCAAGGTCTGATGGAAGAGCAACGGGCTTTGGCCCTAACCCGTCTCGAGCAGCTGAAGGTGAAAAATCCTTAAGGGACACTCATAAATTTCAATGAAAGGAGGTTGCGAGTTCGAATCATTCGTTTCCGGAAATGGTGGAAATGCCCCGGATTAAGGGTCCAAACTGGATCACATAATTTTAAGAGGGAGGAGGAATCGTCATGAAACACACCTCAAAATTTAAATTCACGGCAATGTCTATTGTTCTATCAGCGCTGGCGGTGGTCACGGTTTTGACCGGGGGTCAGGCCTTTGCCCAGGTCAGCACCTTAAATGTCGCAAACGCGACGTGCGGGGACGAGGAGGTCACCATTACCTATGAGGACGGATCAACAGCCACGGCACCCTATACTATGACAGCCAGCGGAGTCAAGGCGGGAACCGGGGACCAGGATGTGATCAAGGGCAGTGCCGGTCCGGATACGATCAGCGGTCGCGATGGAGACGACATCATCTGCGGATTCGGAGGCCACGACACCCTGGTCGGCGGGAATGGCAACGATCTTCTGATCGGCGGGAACGATTCCGACACGTTGGTCGGCGGAGCCGGAGACGACACGCTGTTCGGTGAAGGGGGCAACGACACCCTGTCCGGCGGCGACGGAAACGACGTCCTGTCCGGCGGCGACGGAAACGACACCCTGATCGGGGGCGCGGGCAACGATACTCTGAAAGGAGACGCCGGCAATGATGCCCTGTATGGGGACGGAGACGATGACACCGTCATCGGAGGTCCCGGCAATGATGCCCTGTACGGAGGGACCGGTAACGACTCCCTCACCGGTGACAACATCGAGGGACTAAATGACGGACTCGCGGATTCCTGCAACGGCGGCACCGGCACCGATGACGCCGACGCGAACTGCGATAAGATGCTGGCCATTCCTTAATTTGGGGACCGGAAGGTTCCCCTGAGCAAGGAAAACCGCCCCGCCGAACCGGCGGGGCGGTTTTTTTCTTTTTTCCCATCCATCTCCGACCGTTCTTCCGGATCAGAGATCGAGGTCAGGTCTTGTCAAGCCCTTAACTCCCCTTCTCCGGATCCTCGTACCGGAGTTGACGTCATCTCCGTAGACCCCTCGGGAATACGAACACTTATCTTCAATCGATGCAATCAACCAGGAAATCTAGGCTTGGACTTTATAAGGCGGAAAAGGAATAAAGGCATCACAGAAGGATAACCCTTTCATGGTTACTTCAAAAACCCACTTTTGTGTAGTTGACATTTAGCCCGCATATATGCTTATATTCTTTATTATTTTATTTAAAAATTTTCCCAAAGCTTTAAAAGTTACTTCTTATTAGAGGCTGGGCACTTCCCACAGGGAACTAAGGGCCTCCTGTGGATTATAATGGTGCTTAGGGCTTCTCTATGAGGATGAAGCTCTTGCGCCCTCTTTGGCCGTCAGGCTTTCGGGTTACAAAATATAAGCCTTCTTCTGAGCGAATGCTCGGGAGAAGGCTTCTTTGTTTTTCGTGCCAACATTTTTCTATGATATCACGAAAGATAGGGACATAGACTGCGTATAGTGAAATTCAAGACAGCGTCACGATTCAAATTAGGCCAGAAAGTGAGCCATCTTAATTTACATTCTTTCAATAACCTCTTGAGAAAGGCTTAACAAACAATCCTTTATTCTATTATCTTTGTAGAAAACATGGCTGTTCTGCTGTCGTCAAGAGAGATGAAATTAATAAGACACCTGCTTAGCGATTGATAGATAACAGTATCTCTTAGGATAACTTGGTTATCCATCTAGATACACCGTAGTTGCCATTATCACAAGGTGGCACTTGTATTTTGGAGATAAATAATGGCACCAAAATTGCTCACTCACATAGAAGGGTGATCTAGATTTATGGATGAAGGAGCCTGAAGTTGGAACGATCCTCCCGCATGAAAGACCATCGAACACAGTTCAGGGTTTTGGCGTTAACGGGCGCATTCATTCTGCCATTCCTCGTTCTGTGGGAAAAAAACATAAACGCCGCCTCCGTTTCCGATCCACCGTTTGTTCTGACCCTCAAAGACAATCATCTGAGCGCAAAGATTGTGGCGGTATCCTTAATAAACGTCCTGGAAAAGCTAGCCCAGCTTACGAATGTCGAGACCTCTCTGGATCGTTCTGTTGCAAATGAAACCGTCTCGGCCGAATTCAACAATCTCCCGCTGGAGGAAGGAATCCGGCGGATACTGCAGGGCAAGAGCTATGCCCTAACCTACGCTCGAACTTCTTTTTCAAATGGTCGTACGCCCGTTCCAAAGGTTGTTGAGATCAGGGTGGTATCAAAGAATTCGGGACCGGGCACGGCCCAGCGGGACGCCGATTTCATGATTGTTTCTCGTGGCCGAGAGGGATCCCTTGGAACGTCCGACGCTGGAAAGGATCGGGCGCGCGAGTCGGCGGCGACAATTGATCCTCAAGCTCGAATGACCGCCATAACCACTTTAAAGGAGGAGGCTGAAGAAAAAAGGATGGAGACCCTTCAAGCGGTGATTGCCGGCCTTTCGGACGAGGATTCACAGGTTCGAGAGGCGGCTTTGGAAGTCTTGAAGGATGGAGACGGGCCTGTCCCGCTTGAGCCATTATCCGAGGTGGCTTTGAGGGACGCGAGCCCCGAACATCGGATGGATGCCTTGATGCTGTTGGCCGAGCGGAACGGGCAGGCCGCGCTGGGTCCGCTGAACCAGGCCGTAAATGATCCCGATCCGGGTGTCAGCGAGATGGCAAGGACGCTGCTGAAGACATTAAAGGAAGATTAGCGTTTAGGGCCAATCGACCGAGCCGAAAGGGGGTGTTTGCCTATAAATTTAATGTTCGGGCTTTAGCAAGGCCAGACAGGTTCACGCTCGAACGTCGGGCATACAGAAACCTCAAGCAAGGAGGAAAGGGTCATGAAGAACAAAACAAAGATTCATTTACCGATTCTAGCGATATTTTTAATTGCCGCGGCCATGTTTACTGCGTCGATTGCGAGCCCAGCTTTAGCGGACTGGACGGACGGCTATTGGGGTTCCGTGACTGCCGTGGTATGCAATGCGACCAATCCGCAACATCCATTTGCCCGGGTCATCGGGGGTAACCACCCGGGTGTCTATCCGGCGACCCTTGTCGGGAGCAATAAAAGCGAGACGCTTCGTGGCACCGACGGCGACGACGTTATCTTCGGCATGGCTGGAAACAACACAGTCCAAGCAAATGGCGGAAATGATATCGTGTGCGGGGGCGGAGTTACCGACAACCTGTACGGCGGAGACGGCGATGACATTCTGATCGGCGGTTCCGGAAAGAACACACTCAATGGCGGGAACGGAAACGACATCCTCATCGGTTTCGACGCCAACGATTCGCTGTTCGCCGGCGCTGGGGATAATCTTCTGATCGGCGGAGCGGGCAAGGATTCGCTCTTCGGAGGTGTCGGCAATGACACGCTGTACGGTCAGGACGCCGATGACAAGCTCTTCGGCGGCGGCGGAATCGACGCCTGCGATGGGGGTACGCACGTGACCAGTGATGCCATTTATGGCTGCGAGACGATCACGTATGACCACACACCTCCCGTTGCGGCCGTATATGTTCCATAAATGAATGAAGCCGCCCCGCCGTTCCGGCGGGGCGGTTTTTTTTGCGTCGACATATCCCCGACCCATATCCGATCTCGCGGTGGAATCCGGGTGCTTTATCGGGCCTGGTCAAGCCGGGGAATTCATTTCGGGGCCCCCTGTGGAACGGGGGCGGTCACGCGGGGATCGATTCCGAAAGTTTCCTTCATCCACTGCCAGAACGGAGGGAGAGGAATTTCGCCCGGGGATTTCACGGCCGGGCCTTTCGCCGTCATCAGGAGCTGGGAAAATCGCTCCTGCGCCATTTTCTGAGCCTGGTCGATCCGCCCCGACATCGCGAGGGCATAGACGGCGAGGCGAAAAGCCTCTTGGCGAACCTGCGGGAGTTGCCCGGCCCGTGCGAGAGGCTCGACGGCCGCGGAATAATTCCGCTCCGATATGAAGCGTATCCCGAGATGGTACTGCAGAAGGGGGTCGGCCCGTTCCGCCGGCCCGGCCTCGGCCACGATGCGTTGAATGTCCGGATCACTCCCCAAACGCCAGAGGACCGCGGTGCTCAGGGAAGACCGGGTCAGGAGGGCATGGGCGTCTTCGTACCCGGGATGCTCCCTTTGCATCGTACCGTACCAGTGGGCGTTGATAATATCCTGAACGCCGAAGTAAGGCAGGGAGGCGGTCAGCAGTTGTTCCGGCCAGAGGCGTTTGATGAGGGGGCTGTTTCGAAAGCGTTCCCTCGCGGCGTCCATATCGGTGAAGCCCCGAAAGAGCCGCCCGACCTCCTCTTGGGACCCTAAGGGAGCCTCGATCAGCTTTGGATAATTGTCGACGAGGGGCGGCGAGTCCCCGACGAGGCGTTTCACAAACTCGGCATCTCCGATATAGAGCGCACCGAGCTGTTCGGGCCGCTCGAACCCCACCGCCCTCATCTCGGGCGCCACAACCGGGTCGTCCCACTGCCGGGTAAACTGCTCCTCGGAGACCGGCCCCTGGGCATGGCGGGTTCCCGCCATCATCAAACTGGTCCCCATCGCGTTCCAAAGCGAACAGTCCTCGAAGGCGTCGCAAAAGGCCCGAAGGATGGCCTTGGTGCTCACATCCGTGAGCGAATGCAGCGGCAGCCAATACGTGACGATTCCGCCTTCGGACAGCCGGTCGTGAAGCAGCTGAAAGTACTCGCGCGTGTAAAGGTTTTCAACACCGGCAATCCCGGGCGGGGGCGGTTCCGCCGTGATCAGATCGAAGTCCCGGTCCGTCGTTTGCAGAAAGTAGCGCCCGTCTTCGATGTGGACACGAACCCGGGGGTCCTGCAAAGGACGGTCGGCGGGCTTCGGATAGACGATGTCGTTCATCTCCAGAACATCCCTGGAAATGTCGACGACATCGATGGACTCCAGGCTTTTCGAGTCCGTCAACGCCTTGGCCGTGTTCCCGACCCCGTAGCAGATCAGGAGGGCCCGTTTGAGGTTCGGGTGGACCGCCATCGGCCAGTAGACAAACAACTTCATGTAGCGTCGAGAGGAAATTCCCGTCCCGGACATCGAATATGAGTTGGTCAGCATCGTGTAGGACAGCGGTCTTCCCAGCATCTCCTTTTCGAAGTAAATGATGGTTTCGGTGAGACCCTCGCGAAGGCCCGCGACCTTGCCGGCGGCGTCTCCATGAAGATACCGCTTCACGGGAACCTGAAGAAGACGATTTTCCATCAACCCGAAGGGAAAGAGCGCCGCGCCCACCAGAAACACGGCCGCGCCCGCGAACGCGATCCGCCGCGGGATCGGACTCCCGGGCCACAGCAGGGCCCCGATTCCCCCATAGAGCAGGGCGATGAAGAAAAGCGACTTCTCCATTCCCAAGACCGGGAGAAAAAAGAACCCGGCGACCAGCGCACCCAACGCGGCCCCCACGGTATTGGCCAGGGTGAGGATGCCGGTGGTTGCGGTTTCGGAGGCCAGGCTGTGACGCAGGGCGGCCCCGACCAGCGTGAAGAAAATACCGGAAAGAAATGAAACGGGAAACATGAGGGGCGCTCCGACCCGTAGAATCTCGACCGGACCGGTGATCACGTAGGGGGAGGCCGCAAAGGGCTGGAGGGCCAGCGGAAACGCGGCGTAGGAGCCCACGCACAAAAGCCCGGCCGAAAAGGCCAGCGGCGAACCGAAGCGATGGGCCTCCGGTAAGATGCGCATCCATAGGGACGCAGCCAGACCGCCCAGCGCAATGCCCGCCAAAACTACGGCCAGCATCAGCGCAAAGGCCATCGCATGGCCCATGACAAAGAGCAAGAGGAAACGAAACCAGACAACCTCCAAAGCGAGAAGGCAGAATCCCGATACAAACGCCGAGGCAAGCCAGCGCCATTCCGCGGTCCGGTAAAGGGGTCGTCGGCCCGCCCCCGAAGGGGACGACGCCTGCGGGGAGGCCATTTGGGAGATCCCCACCGCGACGGCGGCGGCGGCCATGTTCAACATTCCCGCCATCAACGCGGTCCCGTGCACTCCGAAAACACCGATGAAGTAGGTCTCGCCCACCACCACCCCGATCACCGCGCCGAGAGTGTTCCATCCATAGAGCCTCCCCAGCACCCGGCCAAAATTGGGATCATAGGCCGTAAGAACCTTCGTCAACAAGGGCAGCGTCACCCCCATCGCCGTGGAGGGAATGAGCAGCAAGATGAATGCCAGGAAGAGCCGAACGGGGTTCAAGATCCATGGATGTTCCAACAGCGGCCGAAACCAGGGCGCAAGCTCCGCTCCGAGGACCGGGAACAGAACGACCAGGCCGATTCCGGATATTGCGATGGCCAATTCGACCATGGCATAGACGCGTACCGGGTTACCGAGGCGATCCCCGTATCGCGCGGCCAGCGCATTGCCCAAGGCGAGCCCGCCCATGAAACCCGAGAGAACCAGGCTGGAAGCCCAAACGCTGTTGCCGAGCGCCAGCCCCGCCTGATGAAACCAGAGGGTCTCGAAGATGAGTGCCGACGACCCTGAAATGAAGAAGATCGCGCAGATGAGAAGGGTCATTCCATACCGTCGATTAAAGTGGGATCCGAAGAAGGATTCGGATTGGGAGTAAATACTTGCGGGGAATTAAACCGCTATCAGGGGTCATGCCTTCACTGGGCCTCGTGAATCAACAAATTCGATTCACGCTACTACAAACGGTGGGGCGTGTCAAGCCGAAAACCCGGACTGAATCAAT